>NZ_PQVS01000019.1:0-112708 GCF_002922995.1 Lelliottia sp. 7254-16 | reverse complement strand
GAAGCGTTTCCGTAAGGCCGGGGCGACGCGCAGGGATGCGCGGAGAGGGTGCGACCTGCATGGATGCAGGATCGCGCCCGACCCGAAAGTCTGAAGGAATAAGCTGAGGGCACCGCGAAGCGGCGATTTTCATTGCCGGGAGCCGGGATTGTTAAGGGGGCGGCGATAGCCCCCTTAACACGTTCACCGCAGAGAAACAGACAAAAAGCAGCGAACTAAGAGTGAACGGAACGATTCCACTCATTTCCCAAAGCGCATCAAACAGCACGGCCCCACATAGTTCTACTCAATAAACAGAGTATCCACCACATCAATCCAGCCGTGATCGCTCGCAACATCTTTGCCATTCAACCAGCGGCGCAGCATATTCAACGCCATCATCGCGCACACTTCCTGACGCACCGGCAGGCTGTAGCGCGTCGCGCTCATTTTCACCCGCAGGGCATGAGTTCCCTGCGGCGTGGCGAGGGCAAAGTTGAGATGCTCGTCTTCAAGCCCACTGACCGACAGCGCCAGCCCGGCGAAATGATTCACCCGACGATCGGCTGCCCAGTGAGCGGTTTGTGCCAACGTCTCTTCCTGAGAGGGCACCACTTCGCTCGCCAGCAGCGACGCGTTTTCTCGCGAGAGTTGCAGCGCCAGTAAACCGCCAGTGAATTGCTCGCTTAAGGTCAGGCTTAGCTGACGCTCCTGCAAATGACGGGCAATTTGCGCCGGTAATCCTTCGGTGCCTTCGAAGATCAGGTTTTCACCTGCCACGCGCTGCACTTCAGGCCATGCCGCCAGCATGGCTGCCTTTTCGCTGGCCGGGCCGGTGAGTTTTAACTCAATGATTGGCATCGAAGAGCGATAACCCATAGACACGCTTTCCGGCAGCGCAAGATGGTCGAGGCTTTGCGCCAGATCGCTTTCCGAGCGGCCAAAAGTGGTCAGACGCAGGCAGATCGGCGGCTCAGGCAGCGTGAAACGCTCGCGCAGGCGCGGCATGATTTCTTGCTCGACCATCACTTTAAATTCAGAGGGAACGCCAGGCGTGAAGAACATCAGGCAGCGGTTCAGCTTAACGGCAAACCCGCAGGCCGTGCCGACCGGGTTATTGATAAATTCGGCGCTGGCGGGGATTTCCGCCTGTTTGCGGTTGCTGGGAGCCATCACCCGACCACGATCGTTGAAGAAACGCTCCATTTCTGCCAGCCACGGCTCATGCAGCACCAGCCCCTCACCTTTTGCCGTCGCGGCAGCCAGTGCGCTGAGATCGTCGCTGGTCGGCCCAAGCCCACCGTTGACGATCAGCACATCCGCATGTTCGCTGCGCTCGCGCAGAACGTTAACCAGCGATTCAAGACTGTCGCCAACGGTATTGCGGCGCGTTAACGGTAATCCCTGCTCAAAGAAAAAATTGGCCAGCCAGGCCGCATTGGTATCAGTAATTTGTCCATGCAGCACTTCGTCGCCAGTGGACAACATTTCCACGCTTATCATCGTGTTCTCCCACTTATTTAGTGGAAACACTATAGCGCAAACGGATGTGGGGGGAAGAGAGAAACAGGCGCAGCAGAACGCCGCGCCCTAAAATCAGAAACCTGCGCTCACGCCAACGTACGGGCCATCGGCCAGCGCGTTGTCGCGGTTGCCGTCTTTACCGGCGAGGTTCAGGTAACGATAACCTGCTTCGATGGTGATTGGACGCATGATGGTCCAGCGCGCACCGGCGTTGGCTTCTTCGTAGCTGTCGATACCGCTGGAGAGTGAATCCGGAGAGTAGTAGTACTCACCAAACAGACCGAAGCTGTCGCCGATTTTCCACTGTAAACCGCCGCCCACTGCCGCCGCGTAGCCTTCGTCGCCATCGTTCGGATTGGTATAAATACCTTTCCCGCCAACGGTCGCCAGGAAGGGTCCCAGCGGAACATTCAGGCCGAGGCCGAGGCTTGCCGCATCGCCGTCGTCATCGTTGTGCGTCCAGCCGCCGGTCATCGCCAGGCCGGAGGTTTCCGTGCCCATGCCAAAACCGAGGTGGGTGTAATCCTGACCCGCCTGGCCGCTCACTGAAATCGCGTTTGCCGCCGCAGATACAACCATCAGGCCTAAGCCCAGTAATGCCACTTTTTTCATTGTCGTGATCCCGCACTTATTAAATATAGATGTCCCAAAACCGCGCGATTTTAACCCGAGCGTGCGTGGGATCAATGCGCTATCAGTGCGTATGACGTTTAGATTGTAACGATTTGAAACTTTCTGGCTTTTTTGCAAGCAGTGTTAAGGTCAGTTAACGGACTACCCTTTCAGAAAAGCGTTAACCCACTGCTGCAACGCCCGACGGGAGATTTTGATCCCACCGCTTTTCAGCTCGGCGGGTAACACCAGCCAGTGTCGCGGCTGCTGAAATCGCGCCAGTTTGTCGCTCACCCACTCGGGGAACGTCGAGATGTCTGCATTTTCGGCACACTCGATCACCGCCACCGGGCGCTGACCGAATTCAATGTCATCCAGCGGAACAACAAACACCTGATGAATCAAAGGATGTGCGACGATTACGCGCTCCAGCTCTTCCGGTTGGATGCCCTCGCCCCCGCTGAAAAACAGATTATCCATCCGTCCAACAATTGTCAGACGGCCATCGTGCAATTCCCCACGATCGCGGGTAGCGAACCAGCCCTGCTCGTTGGCAAGCGGCGCTAATCCCCCGTTGCGCCAGTAACCACTGGCCATGCTTTTCGCTTTCAGCCAGACTTCCCCATCAACAATCCTGACTTCGCGTCCTGGTAGCGCATACCCGACATCAGGTTGGCCGTCGGCTTCTTTCGCACAGACAGTCGACGCAAATTCCGTCAGCCCGTAGCCGCACCAGGTTCTGATGCCTTGCTGTTGCGCGTTGAGCGTTAACTCCACCGGAATGGCGGCACCGCCCAGCAGTACGGCTTTGAGGGCGACAGGCTCGTGATTATTCAGTAAGCGCCAGAGCTGCGTCGGCACCAGAGACGCATGCGTGCAGCCCTGTAGCATCTGCTCCAGCGGCTGTTTTTCACATACGGTTAAACGGGCACCGGCCCGCAGCCAGCGCCACAAAATCCCCTGACCGGAGACGTGAAATAGCGGGAGCGAGAGCAGCCAGTCGTCTTCTTCGGCGTACGGCATCAGGGAAAGCACGCCCTGTGCGCTGGCAAGATGCGCTTCACAGGTGTGTACCGCCGCTTTTGGCAGGCCAGTGGAGCCAGAGGTTAACGTCATGGACGCCAGCCGCTCAGGCTGCCATTGGGCTGCGTATTGGCCTGCGGATTCTTGCATTGAGAGTGACGATAATCCGTCGAACCCGCCGTCCAGCGCCAGCGCAAAGCGCAGAGTCATCTGCGGAAGTAACACATCCAGCAGCGGACGCGGAAGCTGCGGGTTGACGGGTAGAATCCGCGCGCCGCATTGCAGCAGCGCCAGCCAGGCGAGCAGCGTGCCGGGATGGTTTTGCGCCATCAGCATTACGCCGTCACCGGCCTGCACACCCTGCTGGTGGAAGCCGCTGGCCAGCGCATCGACGCGCTGACACAGCTGATGCCAGGTCAGGACTTCACTGTTCAGGCGCAACGCCGGTTTGTCGGCGTTTTGCCCGCGCCAGTGTCGCCACGGCCAGTCGGTAAAACTCATAGCAGCGGCTCCAGCACCTCAACGTCCACCAGGGGCAGCGAGTTGTCCGGCCAGCGACGCACCAGTTGAGCCTGCATCAGGTTGAGTGTGTCCAGCCCCGGAATGGTGTCTGGGGTCAGCCACGCGGCAATCCGCGCCAGTTGCGTCAGGCCGAGGCTCGATTCGATGGACGAACTGATCACTGCAGTCAAGCCCAGCGCGTGGGCCGCCGTGACCTGCTCGCGCACCTTGTCCAGACTGCCCGTGAGCGTTGGTTTGATCACCACTGCACTCACGCCAGGCTCGGCGATAAATTCGAAATCCGCCTCGCGCAGGCTTTCGTCCCAGGCAATCGCAATCCCGGTTTCGCGAGCGAACGCCCGTGAGTCGTCACGGGTTTTGCACGGTTCTTCCATAAAGGCGATGCGGTCGCGGTAATCCGGATTGACGTATTTCGCGAACTGCTGCGCTTTGAGCGGCGTCCAGGCGCGGTTGGCGTCCAGTCGCAGACGCAAATCGGGAATCGCTTCGAGCAGCAGGTTGACGACCATGCCGTCGCGCACCGCTTCGTACAGACCCACTTTGACCTTAGCGACTTTCTCGCCAGGCATGGCGGCAAGTGCGGCAAACAGCTCGTCCGGATCGCCGGAACAGAGCGGCGCGGCGCGATAATCTGCCGCCTCCGGCAGCGTGCCGTTAAGCTCCGCCAGCGCACAACTGATGCCGAACGCGGCAGACGGCACATCCGGCAGCGCCGGAGAAGCGCCGTCGCGCCAGGCGTTAACCCAGGTCAGCAGCGCCGCCTGGGCATCGTCCAGCGTTTCCAGGCTAAAGCCCGGCAGCGGCGAGACTTCGCCCCAGCCCTGCTTTTCGCCCTGCTGCAAATGGACGAACAGACCGTCACGGGTTTTTAACCGCCGTTCACGCAGCACCACGCCCGCGTCCATCGGTATCTGCCAGCGGTAAACCTGCGCGCGACGCATTACGGGTTCCGTTTGTATTTGCTGAAGTCTGGCTGGCGTTTTTCGTTAAACGCGTTGCGACCTTCCTGCCCTTCTTCGGTCATGTAGAACAGCATGGTGGCGTTACCCGCCAGCTCCTGCAGGCCGGCCTGACCGTCGCAGTCTGCGTTCAGTGCGGCTTTCAGGCAGCGCAGCGCCATCGGGCTGTTTTGCAGCATTTCGCGACACCAGCGGACGGTCTCTTTTTCCAGATCGGCAATGGGCACCACGGTGTTAACAAGGCCCATATCCAGCGCCTCTTTGGCGTCGTACTGACGGCACAGGAACCAGATTTCACGCGCTTTTTTCTGGCCAACAATACGCGCCATATAGGAGGCGCCCCAGCCGCCGTCGAAGGAGCCGACTTTCGGGCCGGTCTGGCCGAAAATAGCGTTTTCAGCGGCAATCGTCAGGTCACACATCATGTGCAGCACGTGGCCGCCACCGATGGAGTAACCCGCGACCATTGCGACAACAGGTTTTGGACAGGTGCGGATCTGGCGCTGGAAATCGAGCACGTTCAGGTGATGCACGCCGGAGTCGTCCTGGTATCCGCCGTAGTCGCCGCGCACTTTCTGATCGCCGCCCGCGCAGAAGGCTTTATCGCCTTCGCCGGTCAGAACGATCGCGCCGATGTTATCGTCGTAGCGCGCGTCGGCCATTGCCTGCATCATCTCTTTGACGGTCAGAGGACGAAACGCGTTACGCACCTGCGGACGGTTAATGGTGATTTTGGCAATGCCGTCGGCAGATTTGTGATAACGAATATCCGTGTAGCCTTCGGAGCAGTCTTGCCATTCAACGGGTGCATACAGCATTTGTTCATCAGGGTAGATCATGGGATGTCCTTTATTCGAAGACGCAGTATCTGCGCCAGACACGCGGCGACCGCAGCGGGATTGTCCCGGTGGGCGTTGTGTCCGGCATTGGGAATCACGTGGCGTTCGGCGTGAAGTTCAGCCGTGAGGCCTGCAAACTTGTGGTCACGTTCGCCATACAGGTAGTGAAAAGGTGCCGCGCACGCACTGAGCGCCGCGCGTAAATCGGGTTGTGCCGCCAGAGAGGTGGCTTCCAGCATGGCCGCCAGGGTCGCGCCGTTGTTTTGGCTACGCAGGGCAACCAGTTCGTCGCACTGCGCGTCGGTCAGAGAGGCAAAGACCGGCTGCTGATACCAGTCCTGGAAGACTGACGCCAGGGGTTCATCGCGAAAACGCATCGCCCAGCGGGTGTCGGAATCGGCTCGCGCCTCTCGCTCTGTGGCGTCGCGCAGGCCAGGATGTCCGCCCTCGACGATCAGCCCCGCCGATCCTTCCGGCTGCTGGCAGGCATGAAACATGGCCACGCGGCCGCCGAGGGAGTACCCCACCAGCCAGTATTTAAGTATGTTGTAACTAAGCAGAGTTTTGGTCAGCAGCTGACTTAGGTCGTTGAATCCTGTCACCGCGATATCCTGTGAACCGCCGTGGCCAGGGAGATCGAGATACAGCTGCGGATAGTCCGGCAGTTTCTTGCCTATATTTTGCCATTCACGGTTATCGCCGGAAAAACCGTGCAGGAAAACCAGCCAGGGGAAACCTGGCTTTCCAGCGCGTGTTTCACCGGCGAGGATCATAGGTGGCTCACCTGGGCGAGAAGATTTTGCAGCTTCTGCGCGCCGTCAGAATCGTTCACCACCAGCTCAATCAGCGTGGCACCAGGCTGTTTCCAGGCGCGGTTCATGGCTTCATCCAGATCGGCCCAACTTTCCGGGCGGCGGTATTTGAGGCTAAACATTGCGGCGGCGTGCTCAAAATTCACGTTTTGCGGCATGAGGTAGAAACGCTCGCGCTCGCTTTGCGGCGTCGGCAGCAGGGAGAAAATCTGCCCGCCGTTATTGTTGACCACAATCAGCACGAACGGCGCGGAGACCTGGCGCAGCAGCGCCAGCGCGTTAAGGTCATACAGGGCCGATAAATCTCCGACAATCGCCAGTGTCGATTTCGCGCTCGCGCGCTGTACGCCTGCCGCCGTAGAGATCAATCCGTCGATACCGCTGGCGCCCCGGTTACTGTAGACCGGATATCCGGCAGGTAACTTAGACAGGGCATCAATCAGACGCACCACCAGGCTATTACCGACAAACAGTTGGCCCTGCTCAGGCAGATACTGGCGGATACGGTGCGCCAGTTCGGCCTCGCCAAACCCTTCGCACTGCTGAGCGGTTAACTCCCAGGCCTGGCGCGACAGCATCGGGATATCTGTCGCCCACGGCTGGCGTTTTTCCGCCGGATGAGCATCCAGCCAGTCGTCGATATTGCTGACCAGACGACGCCCGCGATGGTGCGCCGGATCGAGCCGACCTTCCAGCGGATCGACCAGCCAGTATTCTTCCGGCTCGCAGGAGGTTTGCCATTGCAGCACGCGCTTACCGGTGAGGCTCGATCCCAGTTGAACAACAATCTGCGCCTGCGCCAGTTCTGTCACTGCTTTGGCGTTACTCAGCCAAAGGTCGGCGCACGGCAGCGGCTGCCCGGTTTGCGAGAGCGCGTCGCCAATCAGCGGCCAGCCCAGGGTTTGCGCCCACTCCGCCACCTGTTTACCTTCAGCGGCAGTCATCCGCCCGGCGAGTACCACGCCGCGCTTTTGCCGCCAGAAGAACCAGTCACGCTGTTTTGCGCTTTCGAGATGGGTTTGTGCGCGCAGCCAGGGTTTGTCGCTGCGCCACCAGTTGCCGAGGGTTTGCTGCCACTCCACGCCGGTGTTATCCATTTCGCCATACAACGGTTCAGCGAACGGGCAGTTGATGTGCAGCGCCCCGCTGTGCAGCGATCCCAGCGCGTTATCAATCGTTGAGACCAGCCAGCTGGCGGGGATGTCCTGGGTCGGGCGCGGTAACGCGATGGACTGAGACGGATGAGAGGCAAAAATGCCCGGCTGACGAATCGCCTGGTTGGCACCGCAGTCGATCAGCTCAGGCGGACGGTCGGCGGTAAGCAGAATAAGCTTTTCGCCCGTCAACCCGGCTTCAATCAGCGCCGGATAGAGATTCGCGACCGCCGTACCGGACGTCACAATGACTGCCACGGGCGCCTGGCTGACTTTTGCCAGCCCCAGCGCCAGATGGCCAAGACCGCGCTCATCAAAATGGGTGTGATGAATAAACGCACGGTTTTCTGCCGCTGCCAGCGTCAGCGGCGTAGAACGTGAGCCCGGCGCAATACACACATGCCTGACGCCATGGCGAGTCAGGGCTTCAAGGATCACCGTCGCCCAGCGTCGGTTAAAAGAACTTACTGACATGAAATTGTCCGGTATCAATATTGAGACACAGTATAAATAATAGAGAGTGATTGAATTTTGATATGAATCGGGAATGCGCGACTCAGTCTTAATCATTAAGGAGCAGTGTCCTCAGCCCTGCGGCTTTGTTCTCTATCTCCTGCCACTCCTCCTCGGGGACGGAACCACTGACGATCCCCGCACCGGCGTAGAGTCTCACTGCACAATCAGTGATGCGCGCGCTGCGAAGCGCAACGCAAAACTCGCTTTGTGCGGGGGAAAGATATCCGGCAGAACCGGCGTACCATTCCCGGTCGAAGGGTTCAAACGCCTGAATAAAATCGCGCGCAGGCAGACGCGGCAAACCTGCGACGGCGGCCGTCGGCTGTAACAACTGCAAACACTGTTCGTCGTTGGCGTCGTGTAATTCAGTCCAGATACAGCGACGCAGGTGTTGTACCTTTCTCAGGCGAACAATTTGCGCCGGAAGCACTTCCAGCGCCTGCGTGTGGTGTTGTAACCGCTGGCAGATATCTTCCACCACCAGCATGTTTTCACGCTGGTTTTTGTCGTCCGCCAGCAGCCAGTCGCCAAGACGCTGAGCCTGACCGTCATCAGGATGGCTGGCCACGGTACCGGCCAGCGCTTCAGTGCGCAAATGCTTGCCACGCCTGCGCCATAAGCGCTCCGGCGAGGAGCCCATAAACGCGCTGTGGGCATCGAATACCATGCAGAAATGGTAGCAGTTGAGATTCAAACGGCGGCTGGCGGCCATCAGCGCGATGGCGTTCACGCCACGGTCGAAGTGCAGATCGGTCGCGCGGGCCAGCACCACTTTATCGAATGCGCCACGCTCGATGGTATCGGTGGCCTGTGAAACCAGACGTAGCCATTCCGTCTTCGCTGGCTGGTGGGTTTCGCGCACCTTATTCAGCGAAAGAGATGCAATAGGTTTGAGATTGCAGAGCTGCTGCACGAAATCACGGGCCTGTTGCGCATCATCCTGTAGCGAATGGTCGCTCGCCAGGTTCAGGCGCAACGTCGCCACCCCACCGAGGCGCAGCCATAGCAGGCGCGGCAGAAACAGATGGCTTTTTTCCGGAGTAAACGCGTTCAACCCGCAAATACGGGTATCATCGGGAAGCGAAGGGTTCTGCAAGAACTGGCGAGCGAGAGAAAGTGAGGAGAAGTGCTGCACCGCGCCGAGGGCGGCAAGTTCTTCTTCACCGTTACGCTGCTGCCAGTAAAATTGGGGATAACACGCCTGAGCGCCCAGCCAGGCCAGCGGGTCGAAGGCATCGTTTAACGGGAAAGCAATGTCGATATGGCTTACGCCGGGGGTTGCCGGAAAGTCTTGCGCCAGAAAGCTGCAAAGACGTTCCATCGCGACTGAAATCGAATGCACGCTGACCTCTCCCTGTTAAAACCTCACATTATACGGGGTACTTAGCCTAAAAAGCAGTACCCACGTTTAGGGAGGGGTCACCGTTTGTGCGCAGAATCAGCGGCGAGCGAGCAGAAGCCCTAACACCAAGCCTGCCGCAGCCCCAACACCAATACCCTGCCACGGTTTTTCGTGTACATAATCATCGGCGCGATAGACTGCTTTTTTAGCCCGGTAATAGTAATTATCGGACGCATTGCTGACGCGGTTTTTCACCTCTTCCAGCGCCTGCTCCGCACGTGCTTTTAACTCAATGTACTTTTGGTCAGCCGGATCGCCTGAAGAACGCAGCACTTCTTCCAGCGTTTCGCTAAGCAGCGCCAGGTCGTCGTCGATACGGGAATCCCAGGATTGAAATGACATATTTTTCTCCATGTGAGTGCTTCAGTCCGCTAACTATAGACAACGACCGCGCATTACGCCTGTTTCGCTTCCCGCGCCATCCCGATGTGCGGAATGCCATCTTCGTCATACACTTCCGTGACGGGAGCGAAGCCAAAGTGAGCGTAGAACGGTTGCAGATGTGCCTGTGCGCCCAGATATAACGCCTTGTCTGGCCACTGATTTTCACAAGAAGCTAGCGTGTGCTCCATCAATGCATAGCCGAGTTTTTCGCCGCGCGCTTTGCCGCTGATAATCACCCGGCCAATGACGACAGGGTCATAATCGTCTTCGCTTTTCAGAATCCTCGCATACGCTACCAGCTCGTCATCTTTCCAGCCGAGGATATGGCGGTTCTCACCCACCAGGTCATCACCGTCGATGTCCTGATACGGGCAGGTTTGTTCCACGACGAATACTTCGCAGCGTAATTTGAGTAATGCGTACAGGGCAGAAACGGTCAGTTCACTATGATGTAAATCTTGCCACTGGATCATGTCAGTCTCCTTCTTGGGTTTCATCCCGTTATACTAAACACTTCTCGGGAGTCATAGAGTTTGATGATGTTATGGAACTGATTTTTCTCGGTACGTCCGCGGGCGTGCCAACCCGATCACGAAATGTGACGGCGATTCTGCTCGATTTGCAGCACCCCACGCACGCCGGTTTATGGCTTTTCGACTGTGGTGAAGGGACGCAGCATCAGCTGTTACGCACCACCTATCACCCTGGCAAACTGGATAAGATTTTTATTACCCACCTGCACGGCGACCATCTGTTTGGTTTGCCGGGGCTGCTGTGCAGCCGTTCGATGGCCGGAAATGCAAATCCTTTGACGATTTACGGCCCGGCAGGAATTAAAGAGTTTGTTGAAACCACCCTGCGCCTCAGCGGGTCGTGGACCGATTATCCGCTGGAAGTCATTGAAATCACCGAAGGCGTGGTTTTTGCAGACCCGCGTTATACGGTCACTGCACAATCGCTGAATCATCCGGTGGAGTGTTACGGCTATCGCGTTGATGAGCACGATAAACCTGGCGCACTCGATGCCGCAGCGCTTATCAGGGACGGCATCAAGCCGGGTCCGCTGTTCCAGCAGTTGAAAAACGGTGAAACCGTGACGCTGGATGACGGGCGTGTCGTCAACGGACAGGACTATCTTGCGGCCCCTGTTGCTGGCAAAAAAGTGGCAATTTTTGGCGATACGGCCCCTTGTCCGCAGGCGCTGATTCTGGCTCACGGCGTCGATGTTCTGGTCCACGAGGCGACGCTTGAGGCGGCAATGGAAGAGAAAGCCAACAGCCGGGGACATAGCTCTACCCGTCAGGCGGCGGCCCTGGCGCGGGATGCGGGTGTGAAGAAACTGATCGTCACCCACTTAAGCTCACGCTACGACGCGCAGGGCTGTGCCGCGCTACTGACTGAATGCCGGGATGTGTTCGCAGAGTGCGAGTTGGCCCACGATTTCTTGCAGGTTTGCGTTTAGCCCTTCACTTTTCCCTCGGCGTGCCGATAACGATTAAAAGGCAAGCATCTCACTTGAGGGTAAAATGGATAATTTCCAGAAAGATATTGATGACAGGGCGAATCTGACCCTGTCGAACCGGTTTGAGCTGTTGTTGTTCCGTCTCGGCACCTCGATGAATGAGAACAAGTCTGAGCTGTTTGGCATTAACGTCTTTAAGCTGCGCGAAATTGTTCCGATGCCGGAATTCACCAAACCCGCAGGCATGAAATCGCCACTCATGGGGATGGTTAATATCCGCGATCAGGTGATTCCGGTTATCGATCTGTCAGCAGTCGCGGGCTGTACACCCAAAACGGGTCTGAATATTTTGCTGATTACCGAATATGCCCGCAGCGTGCAGGCGTTTGCCGTGGAGTCGGTGGACAATATCATGCGACTGGACTGGAAGCAGGTGCATGCAGCCGAAACCGCCGTCAGCGGGCGGTATATCACCAGCATCGCCAGCCTGGATGAAGGCGCCGATTCTAACAATCTGGCGATGGTCCTCGACGTCGAGCAGATTTTGTATGACATCACCCCGGCCAACCACGATTTGCACGCCACCAATCTGAAAACCAACAAATTCAACATCAAGCCTGGCGCGGTGGCGATTGTGGCTGAAGATTCAAAAGTCGCCCGTTCAATGCTGGAAAAAGGGCTGGAGGCGATGAATATTCCGGCCCAGCTGCATATCACCGGCAAAGAAGCGTGGGAAAAAATCGGCGTTCTGGCTGCACAGGCACAGGCTGAAGGCGTGCCGATTACCGATAAAATCGCACTGGTATTGACCGACCTTGAAATGCCGGAGATGGACGGATTTACGCTGACGCGCAAAATCAAATCAGACGAAATCCTCAAGCACATTCCGGTTGTCATTCACTCCTCCCTTTCCGGGAACGCCAACGAAGATCATATCCGCAAGGTGAAGGCCGACGGATATGTGGCGAAGTTTGAGCTTAACGAGCTGTCATCGGTGATTGAGGAAGTGCTGGATCGTTCGATGAAGAAGATTGATGGGCCGTTGATCAGCCGTAAACAGCTGGCGTGATTTGTGCCTGATTGCCGGGTGGCGGCTTCGCCTTACCCGGCCTACAAAAGCGATAGGAACGTAGGCCGGGTAAGCGAAGCGACACCCGGCAATAAAAAACCCGCCGAAGCGGGTTTTTTTACGTCTGTCACTCTTACATCAGCGGCATCGCGTGCTGTACCAGGGTAATCAGCGGCTGCGGATAGATACCGAAGATCAGCACCAGCAGCGCGGAGATCAGCACCACAATACCGCCAGCGCTGTACTGCCAGTTGGTTGGCGCATCGCGGTTCAACTGCTGCGGCGCGTTCAGATACAGGCTCACAGCAACACGCAGATAGTAGTACAGACCGATTGCGGAACCGATAACCACCGCAGCGGTCAGCCACCACAGGCCAGCCTGCACACCGACAGCCAGCACGTAGAACTTACCGATAAAGCCTAGCGTCATCGGGATACCCGCCAGAGAGAGCATCATCACGGTCATCACCGCAGACAGAATCGGACGGTGCCAGAACAGACCACGGTAAGAGTACAGTGAATCTGCATCCGGACCACGGTACGGGCTGGACATCAGACTCACCACGCCGAACGCGCCGAGACTGCTGAACAGATAACCTGCCAGGTAAACGCCGACGGCTTCCATCGACATTGAGCCGCTCTGCAGCGCAATCAGTGCCACCAGCAGATAGCCCAGGTGAGAGATAGACGAGTAACCCAGCAGACGCTTGATATTGGTCTGGCTCAGCGCCATCAGGTTACCGAAGATGATCGAGGCGAAGGCAATAATGCCCAGCACTACGCGTACCGCTTCGCTGTCGCCGACTGGCGCGTACAGGAACAGACGCATCACCACGCCGAAGATAGCGATTTTGCTCGCCGTCGCCAGGAAAGTGGAAACAGGAGCCGGAGCGCCCTGATACACGTCTGGCGTCCACAGGTGGAACGGAACCAGAGAAAGTTTAAAGCCGAGGCCAACAATCATCAGGCCCAGACCCGCCAGCAGCAGCGGTTCATGCAGCATGGTGTCGCCGAGGCTCTTACCAAGCGCCACGAAAGAGAGGTTACCGGACTGTGCATACAGCAGCGCCATACCAAACAGCAGGAAGGACGATGCCGCAGCAGACAGAATCATGTACTTGATAGCGGCTTCCAGAGAACGCTTCTGGCGGAATGCATAACCAATCAGGCCGAACAGCGGGAGAGAGATCAGCTCAATACCGAGGAACAGGGCCGCCAGATGGTTGGCATTCGCCAGCAGGATCCCGCCGAGAGCGGCAATCAGAACCAGCAGGTAAAACTCTTCTTTGTTGTCGTTGTAGCCTTCGAGCCACGGGTACGCAAAGGTACAAGTCGCCAGACTCGCCAGCAGAACCAGCCCGGTATAAAGCATCGCAAAGCCGTCAACGCGCATCAGCGGGGTGACATCCATTGCGCCCGCCTGGCCAACAAACCAGAGGGAAACTAACGCAGCGTTCAGTCCCAGAACCGACAGCGTCGCATTCAGGAAATGATTGCGTCGCCACGCAATGGAGAGCATCACAACCACCACCGTCAATCCGACGATCAGCAGCGGTAGCAGCGCAATCAGTTGTTGTGGAGTTATTGTCATGGCGATTTACGGCCTTGTAGTAGAAGCAGAATTAACAAACCACTGCTGGATGTTACCCATCGCGGAATGCGACGTATCCAGAATCGGCTGCGGATAGAAGCCCAGCAGCACCAGCAGTACAACAATCAGCAGAACGATGGACAGTTCGCGCGGTGACATCCCCGGCAGTTCCTGCGCCGCGATTTGGCTCTTCGCTTTACCGAAGTAAGCGCGATGCAGCATCGCCAGCGAGTAAACGGACGCGAAGACCAGGCCGAAGGTGGAGACCACCGTAATCACCGGAACCACTTTGAAGCTGCCGAACAGAATCATAAATTCGCCGACAAAGTTACCGGTGCCCGGCATCCCCAGCGTCGCCACTGCGAAGAACATCGACAGGGCTGGCAGCCACTTAATTTTGCTCCACAGACCGCCCATCATGCGCATGTCACGGGTATGCAGACGTTCGTACAACTGACCGCAGAGGATGAAGAGACCTGCCGCAGAGAGACCGTGCGCAATCATCTGAATCACCGCGCCCTGGTACGCCAGCTGGCTGCCGGTGTAGATAGCAATCAGCACGAAGCCCATGTGGGAAACGGAGGTATACGCGATAAGACGTTTGATGTCGTACTGCGTGAATGCCATCCATGCGCCGTAGAAGATGCCAATAACACCGAGCCACATCGCAATCGGCGCGAACTCAGCGGAAGCATTCGGGAACAGCGGCAGCGCAAAGCGCAGCAGACCGTAAGCCGCGGTTTTCAGCAAGATCCCCGCCAGGTCGACAGAACCCGCCGTTGGTGCCTGGGAGTGCGCGTCTGGCAGCCAGCCGTGCAGCGGAACCACCGGCATTTTCACCGCAAACGCGATGAAGAAGCCCAGCATCAACAGGTATTCCACGCCGTGAGACATTGGCGTTTTCAGCAGGTCTTCGTAGTTGAAGGTCCAGATACCGGTCGCGTTGTGGTGAACAAATACCAGCCCCAGGATCGCAATCAACATCACCAGACCACTCGCCTGGGTGTAGATGAAGAACTTGGTCGCCGCCGTGATACGCGTTTTACCGTCGGATGCCTTGTGGCCCCACAGCGCGATCAGGAAGTACATCGGCACCAGCATCATTTCCCAGAAGAAGAAGAACAGGAACATGTCGATGGCAAGGAACACGCCGATCACGCCGCCCAGGATCCACATCAGGTTCAGGTGGAAGAATCCCTGGTATTTTTGAATCTCATTCCAGGAACACAGTACCGCCAGAACGCCGAGCAGGCCGGTCAGCACCACCATCAGCAGCGACAGTCCGTCGATGGCGAGGTGGATCGTAATACCAAAGCGCGGTATCCACGGCAGGATAAATTCAGACTGCCACTGCGGAATGCCCGCAGACTGGGTCAGTGAATAGCCGCCCTGCAACCAGAGTTGCAGACCAAGTGCAAGCGTCAATCCCATGGTGATCAGCGCAATCCAGCGCGGCATCTTCACGCCAAAGCGTTCGGTCTGCCAGCACAGGAACCCACCAATGAAGGGAATTAATATTAGCCAGGGTAGTAACATGGCGATTTTTATTCCTTTTTAAGGCCTCAGCAGAGGCCGATGTTCAACGAATTCTCACGGAAAATTCAGTTCGGATGGGGTTTGTTGTGTCGGGTGGCGCTTACGCTTACCCGACCTACGGTCTTGTAGGCCCGGTAAGCGCAGTGCCACCGGGCGAAACCCCATCTCAAATCAACGCAACACCATCAGCAGCGCCAGCACGACAACCGCACCAATGCTCATCGAAGCCACATACCAGCGCAGATAACCGTTCTCGCTCAACAGCAGGCCTTTACCTGCGAAGCGGGACAGCACCGCCGGGATGTTCATCATGGAGTTCATTGGATCGCGTTTCAGCAGCCACGCAATGCCGAGGAACGGCTTAACGAAGATCATGTCGTACAGCCAGTCGAAGCCCCACGCGTTGTACCACCAGGTGCCCAGCAGACGGCCCGGCGCACTGTTAGCCACCGCAGTGACCAGAGTACGTTTGCCCAGCCACAGCCATGCAGCGATCAGGATGCCCGCGATAGCGACCACACCCGAGGTGATTTCAAGCGTCAGAACGCGACCGTGCTCAAGCTCGGTGGTGTCTGGCAGTACGCCCTGCAGCGGTGGCACAATCATCGCGCCAACGAAGGTAGACAGCACCAGTAGCACCAGCAGCGGCAGGTGGTGGGTAATCCCCTTCCCTGCGTGAGCGTGAATTTGTTCTTTACCGTGGAACACGATGAAAATCATTCGGAAGGTATACAGGGAGGTCATGAATGCACCGACCAGACCTGCCACCATCAGATTGATATGACCATTTGCCATCGCACCCGCAAGGATTTCGTCCTTACTGAAGAAGCCCGCGGTGATGATCGGCAGAGCCGACAGCGCCGCGCCACCCACCAGGAAGCAGACATAAACCAGCGGAATAGATTTGCGCAGACCGCCCATCTTGAAGATGTTCTGCTCGTGGTGGCACGCCAGAATGACGGAGCCGGACGAGAGGAACAGCAGCGCTTTGAAGAACGCGTGCGTCATCAGGTGGAAAATCGCCGCGTCCCATGCCTGTACGCCGAGCGCCAGGAACATGTAGCCAATCTGGCTCATGGTGGAGTAAGCGAGAACGCGTTTGATGTCGGTCTGAACCAGCGCGGCAAAGCCCGCCAGCACCAGCGTTACCGCACCCACGATACCGACCAGGTGCAGGATTTCCGGGGTCATCAGGAACAGGCCATGAGTACGCGCAATCAGATAAACACCGGCGGTCACCATGGTTGCCGCGTGGATCAGCGCGGAGACAGGCGTTGGGCCTGCCATCGCGTCCGCAAGCCAGGTCTGCAACGGCAGCTGTGCGGATTTACCCACAGCACCACCGAGGAGCATCAGCGTTGCCCACGTCAGCATGTTGTTGCCTGCTTCGAAGTGAGCCGGTGCCAGTTCCACCATTTCGCGGAAGTTCAGCGTGCCCAGTTCGTTGTAAAGAATGAACAGCGCGAAAGCGAGGAACACGTCACCCACACGGGTCACGATGAACGCTTTCATGGCCGCTGCGCCATTCTTCGGATCGGTGTAGTAGAAACCGATCAGCAGGTAAGAACAGAGACCCACGCCTTCCCAGCCGAGATACATCAACAGCAGGTTATCACCCAGCACCAGAACCACCATGCTGGCGATAAACAGGTTGGTGTAGGCGAAGAAGCGGGAGTAACCCTCTTCACCGCGCATATACCAGGAGGCGAACATGTGGATCAGGAAGCCGACACCGGTCACCACGGAGAGCATGGTCAGAGACAGACCATCCAGCACCAGACTGAAACCGATGTTGAAATCACCGACCGACATCCAGGTCCACAGCGGCAGGGTAAATGCCTGCTTGCCGTTGTTAAAGAAGTCGATACCCGCATACGCTGTCACCAACGCAGCCAGGCCGATTGAGCCAATCCCCACGGTGGCGGACAGATTTTCTGACCAGCGACCGCGAGAAAACGCCAGCAGCATAAAGCCGATCAGCGGGAAAATAATGGTAAAGGCGAGCATGTTCATCCACGCAACTCACTTACTGAATCGATGTTCAGGTTCTGGCGGCGACGATGGAGCTGCAGCAACAGCGCCAGGCCAATACTCGCTTCGGCAGCCGCAAGGCTGATGGCGAGAATGTACATTACCTGACCATCGGTCTGGCCCCAGTAGCTACCGGCGACCACAAAGGCCAGCGCGGAAGCGTTGATCATGATTTCCAGACCGATCAGCATAAACAGCAGATTGCGGCGGATAACCAGACCGGTTAAGCCCAGAACGAACAAAATCGCGGCGAGGATCAGTCCATGTGTTAAGGGGATCATGCGCGCTCCTCCGTTTTTCTTTTCGCGCTGTCATTCGCACGGTTGCTCAGCACTTCGCCAGCACGCTCTTCGCGACCGACGTGGAAGGCCACAACCAGACCCGCCAGCAGCAGCATCGACGCCAGTTCAACGGCCAGTACGTACGGGCCAAACAGCGTGATACCGACCGCTTTCGCGCTAATCGGCGTACCGTCGATGCCCTGATCGTTAACGCCGAGAATCGCGTAAACGATAACCGCTAACATGATGGCCGACAGAATCGCCGGGCCAATCCACACCTGCGGTTTTAACCACTGACGTTCTTGTTCAATTTCAGAGCCGCCCAGGTTCAGCATCATCACCACGAAGACGAACAGAACCATAATGGCACCGGCGTAGACGATGATTTCCAGTGCGCCCGCAAAGTGGGCGCCCAGCGAGAAGAACACGCCGGAAATGGCCAGCAGCGAAATGATTAAATACAGCAGCGCATGCACCGGATTGGTGTGCGTAATCACTCGCAGCGTGGCCAGGATGGCGATAAGGCCACAGATATAAAAAGCGAATTCCATTGCCCCTCTCCTTACGGTAACAGGCTCTTGACGTCGATAGGCTTGGCTTCGTTCTCTGCTTCGCCCTTATCTTTGCCGTCGATTGCCATACCCGCCATCCGGTAGAAGTTATATTCCGGGTATTTGCCCGGACCGGAAATCAGCAGATCCTCTTTCTCGTACACCAGGTCCTGACGCTTGTACTCACCCAGTTCGAAATCTGGAGTCAGCTGAATCGCCGTGGTTGGGCACGCTTCTTCGCACAGACCGCAGAAAATGCAGCGTGAGAAGTTAATGCGGAAGAACTCAGGGTACCAGCGGCCATCTTTGGTCTCTGCTTTCTGCAAAGAGATACAGCCGACCGGACAGGCTACCGCACACAGGTTACAGGCCACGCAGCGCTCTTCGCCGTCCGGATCGCGGGTCAGCACGATACGGCCACGGTAGCGCGGCGGCAGATATACCGGCTCTTCCGGATACATCTGGGTTTCGCGTTTTGCAAACGCGTGCAGGCCGATCATCCAGATACTGCGAAGCTGGGTGCCAGTGCCTACCAATAATTCTTTTAAGGTCATGTTCTATAGCCCCTTATGGCTGCTGCCAGAGAATGACAGCCGCCGTTACCAACAAGTTGACGAGCGTCAGCGGCAGGCACACTTTCCAGCCGAAGGACATTACCTGGTCATAACGCGGACGCGGTAAGGACGCACGAATCAAAATGAACATCATCATGAAGAACGCGGTTTTCAGCGCGAACCAGATGAACGGCGGTAAGAACGGGCCATGCCAGCCACCAAAGAACAGCGTTACCATCAACGCGGAAATGGTGACGATACCGATGTACTCGCCCACGAAGAACAGACCGAATTTCATGCCGGAATATTCAATGTGGTAACCGTCGGCCAGTTCCTGTTCGGCTTCTGGCTGGTCAAACGGGTGACGGTGACACACCGCCACGCCCGCGATGGCAAAGGTGACAAAACCAAAGAACTGCGGAATGACGTTCCAGATATCAGCCTGGTTATTGACGATGTCGGTCATGTTGAATGAACCGGCCTGCGCCACCACGCCCATCAGGGAAAGACCGAGGAACACTTCGTAGCTCAGGGTCTGCGCAGACGCACGCATCGCACCCAGCAGGGAGTATTTGTTGTTACTCGACCAGCCCGCGAACAGGACCGCGTAAACCGCGAGGCCTGCCATCATCAGGAAGAACAGGATCCCGATGTTCAGGTCCGCCACCACCCAGGTCGGACTGACCGGGACGATAGCAAAAGCCAGCAGCAGCGAGGTAAAGGCGATCATCGGCGCCAGGGTAAAGATGACGCGATCCGAGAATTTCGGGATCCAGTCTTCTTTAAAGAACATCTTGATCATGTCCGCGACCAGCTGGAGTGAACCACCCCAGCCCACGCGGTTCGGTCCGTAACGGTTCTGGAACAGACCGAGCAGACGACGTTCACCAAAGCTCATGAACGCACCGCAGGTGACAACCACCAGCAGAATGACCACCGCCTTGAGAATGCTTAACAGAATTTCGATGAGATCCGGCGTTAACCAACTCATACTTGTGCCTCCTGCAGATTATCAAGACGCGCGCCCGCCAGTACCGGAGCGATGCCCGGCAGACCCATCGGCAGACCGACCTGCCCTGCTGTCAGACCGTCCGTAATAATCAGCGGCAGGCTGATGGTCTGGCCTTCATAGCTAAAGGAGACCTGGCTGCCCGCATTGACGCCAAGCTTCGCGGCATCCGCCGGATTGAGCTTGATGTACGGCTGCGGCATACGCGTCTGGAACACCGGAGAACGCTGGGACATCTCGTCACTACCAAACAGATGGTAGTAAGGCGCGATACGCCAGTTGCCTTCCTGCGCTTCGAAGCTTGCCGGAACGGTCGTGAAGTACTCCAGACCCGTTTCGCTCGCTTCAATCAAACGAACACCGGGATCGCCGTGGCGCAGAGAACCACCCACTTCGGCCTGGAACTTGTTCCATGCCTGCGGGGAGTTCCAGCCCGGTGCCCATGCGAACGGAATCTGAGAACGCGGTGCAGACGGCTGGTTGTTCCCTTCCATCGAGAAGGCGAACATGGTGTCTTTATCCTGCGGCTGACGCGGTTCGTGCACGCTGATATTCGCGCGCATCGCCGTACGGCCACTGTAACGGTGCGGTTCACGCGCCAGTTTCTGGCCGCGAATGCGGAAGTTCGCATCCGGCGCAGCATCTTTAATGCCTGCCAGTTGTGGCAGTTTGGCCACCACTGCGTCGATAACATCATCGAGCTGCGTCCAGTCCACCTGACGGTTTTCCACGGTGCTGTGCAGAGAGTGCAGCCAGCGCCAGCTTTCCAGCATCACGTTGTTGCTGTCGTAGTAAGACGGGTCATAAACCTGGAAGAAACGCTGTGCGCGGCCTTCGTTGTTGATAACCGTACCGTCGCTTTCAGCAAAACTTGCTGCCGACAGCACCAGATGCGCTTTGTCCATGATCGCCGTACGCTGATGGTCGATAACCATTACCAGCGGTGCTTTAGACAGGGCCGCATCTACGCGGGCCGCAGACGCATGACGATGCAGGTCGTTCTCAAGGACGATAACGCCGTCAGCCGCACCCGATTCGAGTTCGCTTAATGCTTCTTCCAGAGAACCGCCGCCAATCATACCCAGACCGACGCTGTTCACGGCGCGTGCAATCATGGTCACGCCCACGTCCGCTCCGCGCCCTTTCAGCGCTTTCGCGACGTTTGCCGCAGCCTGAATCACGTCCGGGCTACCGGCGTTAGTGCCGGAAATAATCAGCGGTTTTTTCGCTCCGGCCAAAGCCTGAACGATCACGTCGATCTTGTTTTGCAGGTCACGATCCAGGCCTTCAACGGCCGGAGCACTGTTATCCAGCGCGTGAGCAATGGCAAAACCGAGACGCGCCTGATCTTCTACCGGTGCGCGATAGGTCCACGCCGCGATGTCGTCCAGACGGGTGTTGTCGACGTTTGTGACAAACAGCGGATGCTTGGCGCGCTGGCCGATATTCAGGATCGCCGCAATCTGCCAGTCAGCCACTTTCTGGGCCGCTGCCATTTCACGTGCTTTACCTTTCACCGCCTGACGAACCGCCAGGGCAACGCGTGCCCCGGTCTGCGTCAGGTCTTCGCCCAGCACCAGCACGGCGTCATAGGATTCGATTTCGCGCAGCGCAGGAGTACGAATACCGCCTTCGCGCAGCACTTTCAGCACCAGTTGCAGACGTTCCTGCTCGCCGTTGGCGATCCCGGTGTAGAAGTTATCCGCACCCACCAGCTCACGCAGCGCAAAGTTGCTTTCGACGCTGGCACGCGGGGAGCCGATACCGATCACTTTCTTCGACTGGCGCAGAATATCTGCTGCGCCCTGCATCGCTTGCTCAGCGTTGAGGGTGATCAGGTCATCGCCACGGCGCTGAACCGGCTGACGCGGACGGTCTTTCAGATTCACATAGCCATAGCCGAAACGACCACGGTCGCAGAGGAAGTAGTGGTTAACGGTACCGTTGTAACGGTTTTCGATACGACGCAGTTCGCCGTAGCGCTCACCCGGGCTGGTGTTACAGCCGAGGGAACATTGCTGGCAGATGCTTGGCGCAAACTGCATGTCCCACTTACGGTTATAACGCTCGGAGTGCGTTTTGTCGGTGAATACGCCGGTCGGGCAGATTTCTACCAGGTTGCCGGAGAATTCGCTTTCCAGCGTACCGTCTTCCGGACGACCAAAGTAGACGTTGTCATGTGCGCCATACACGCCCAGATCCTGACCGTCTGCATAATCTTTGTAGTAACGCACACAGCGGTAGCAGGCGATGCAGCGGTTCATTTCATGAGAGATGAACGGCCCCAGATCCTGATTGCGGTGGGTACGTTTGGTAAAGCGATAGCGACGGAAGCTGTGACCGGTCATGACGGTCATATCCTGAAGGTGGCAGTTACCGCCCTCTTCGCAGACCGGACAGTCGTGCGGGTGGTTGGTCATCAACCATTCCACAACGCTCTCGCGGAACTGTTTCGCTTCTTCGTCTTCAATCGAAATAAAGGTGCCTTCGGTCGCTGGTGTCATACAGGACATGACCAGGCGTCCACGCGTGTCTTCCGCGTTTTGATATTGCTTCACCGCACACTGGCGGCAAGCACCGACGCTGCCCAGCGCCGGATGCCAGCAAAAATACGGAATATCAAGGCCGAGAGACAGACAAGCTTCTAGCAGGTTGTCGGCCCCGTTGACCTCGTATTCTTTGCCGTCTACATGAATCGTAGCCATTAGCATGCTTCCAGTTGGCTCAGAATAAATCTGAGCGTTAATCAAAATTCAGTATCGCTACCAGCGCGCTTTCAGCAGGTTCGGCTGAATACCGTTAATCAAGTGGGTATTGCTGAACTGCTGCTTGATGCCCGCTTCGAATTCGTCGCGGAAATATTTAATCGCGCTTTGCAATGGCTCAACGGCACCTGGTGCGTGGGCACAGAAGGTTTTACCCGGACCGAGGAATCGACACAGTTGCTCAAGTGTTTCGATATCCCCAGGCTGGCCTTCGCCGCGCTCAATGGCGCGCAGGATCTTCACGCTCCACGGTAAACCGTCACGGCATGGCGTACACCAGCCGCAGGATTCGCGGGCGAAGAACTCTTCCAGGTTACGCACCAGCGACACCATGCCAATTTCATGGTCAACGGCCATCGCCAGCGCCGTACCCAGACGGCTGCCTGCTTTACCAATGCTTTCGAATTCCATCGGCAGGTCGAGGTGCGCTTCGGTCAGGAAGTCAGTCCCCGCGCCGCCTGGCTGCCAGGCTTTGAATTTCAGGCCATCGCGCATGCCGCCCGCGTAGTCTTCGAGGATTTCACGTGCGGTAGTCCCGAACGGCAGTTCCCACAGACCCGGATTTTTAACGCGACCGGAGAAGCCCATCAGCTTGGTGCCAGCATCTTTACTGGTCGAGATGTTCTGATACCACTCCACGCCGTTGGCGAGGATAGCCGGCACGTTACACAGGGTTTCGACGTTGTTGACACAGGTCGGTTTACCCCACACGCCGGAGCTTGCCGGGAACGGAGGCTTGGAGCGCGGGTTCGCGCGGCGGCCTTCGAGGGAGTTGATCAGTGCGGTCTCTTCACCACAGATATAACGCCCTGCCCCGGTGTGCACGAAAAGCTCAAAATCAAAACCGGTACCGAGAATATTTTTGCCCAGCAGGCCCGCTTCGGTCGCTTCCGCGATAGCACGACGCAGGTTTTCCGCTGCTTCAATGTATTCGCCGCGCAGGAAGATGTAGCCACGGTAGGCTTTCAGCGCGAACGCCGAGATCAGCATGCCTTCCACCAACAGGTGCGGCAGCTGTTCCATCAGCAGACGGTCTTTATAGGTGCCGGGCTCCATTTCATCGGCGTTACACAGCAGGTAACGGATGTTCATGGATTCGTCTTTCGGCATCAGGCTCCACTTCAAACCCGTGGAGAAACCTGCGCCGCCGCGCCCTTTCAGACCGGAATCTTTAACGGCATTAACGATTTCGTCCGGCGCCATGCCAGACAGCGCTTTACGCGCACCTTCGTAACCGTTTTTGCTCTGGTATTCGTCGAGCCATACTGGCTGTTTGTCATCGCGCAGACGCCAGGTCAGCGGATGAGTCTCAGCAGTGCGAATGACAGTTTTCATTTGTACCGCTCCAGCAGGTCAGGAATTGCTTCCGGCGTCAGATGGCTGTGAGTGTCCTCATCAATCATCATGCTCGGCCCCTTGTCGCAGTTACCCAGGCAGCAGGTTGGCAGCAGCGTGAAACGACCGTCGAAAGTCGTCTGTCCAGGCTTGATGTCGAGTTTTTTCTCGAGCGCGGCCTGGATGCCCTGATAACCGGTGATATGACACACCACGCTGTCGCAATAGCGGATCACATGACGGCCCACCGGCTGGCGGAAGATTTGGCTGTAGAATGTTGCCACCCCTTCCACGTCGCTTGCCGGGATACCCAGCACGTCGGCGATCGCGTAGATAGCGCCATCTGGAACCCAACCGCGCTGCTTCTGAACGATTTTCAGCGCTTCAATGGATGCCGCACGCGGGTCTTCGTAGTGATGCATTTCATGCTCAATTGCCGCACGTTCTGCCGCACTCAGCTCAAAAGCCTCGGTTTGTGGTTGTTGATTCTCGTGCATAATTAGCGGTCCACATCTGACATAACAAAATCGATACTACCCAGATACACAATCAGGTCGGAGACCAGACTGCCGCGAATGGCGGACGGGATCTGCTGCAGGTGCGCAAAGCTCGGCGTACGGATACGCGTACGGTAGCTCATGGTGCTGCCGTCACTGGTCAGGTAGTAACTGTTAATACCCTTGGTCGCTTCAATCATCTGGAAGGATTCCTGGGCTGGCATGACCGGGCCCCATGAAACTTGCAGGAAGTGAGTGATCAGGGTTTCGATATGTTGCAGCGTGCGCTCTTTCGGTGGCGGCGTCGTCAGCGGGTGATCCGCTTTGAACGGGCCTTCCGGCATGTTGTTGAGGCACTGCTCAAGGATGCGCAGACTCTGGCGCAGCTCTTCCACTTTCAGCATCACGCGGGTGTAGCAGTCGGATACACCGCCGCCAACCGGGATTTCAAAGTCGAAGTTTTCGTAGCCAGAATATGGACGGGCTTTACGCACGTCGAAATCAATACCGGTCGCACGCAGGCCAGCACCGGTGGTGCCCCACTCCAGCGCTTCTTTCGCGCCGTAAGCCGCAACGCCTTTGGAACGGCCAATCAGAATGGTGTTGCGCAGCGCGGCTTTCTCGTAAGAAGCCAGACGCTTCGGCATCCAGTCGAGGAATTCACGCAGCAAGCGATCCCATCCGCGCGGCAGATCGTGTGCCACACCGCCGATACGGAACCAGGCCGGGTGCATACGGAAACCGGTAATCGCTTCAACCAGATCGTAGATTTTCTGACGGTCGGTAAATGCGAAGAACACCGGCGTCATCGCCCCGACGTCCTGAATGAACGTGGAGATGTAGAGCAGATGGCTGTTGATACGG
Source organism: Lelliottia sp. 7254-16 (assembly GCF_002922995.1). NCBI lineage: Bacteria > Pseudomonadati > Pseudomonadota > Gammaproteobacteria > Enterobacterales > Enterobacteriaceae > Lelliottia > Lelliottia sp. 7254-16. The sequence goes on along the minus strand of NZ_PQVS01000019.1, from coordinate 87,437 downwards.
AACAGTTCAGAGAGCATGACGCGGATAACATCAACTCGTTCAGGCACTTTGATACCGGCCAGTTTCTCTACGGCCAGCACGTAAGGCATTTCGTTCACGCAGCCGCCGAGGTACTCGATACGGTCGGTGTACGGAATGTAGCTGTGCCAGGACTGGCGCTCGCCCATCTTCTCAGCACCACGGTGGTGGTAACCGACGTCAGGAACGCAGTCGACAATCTCTTCGCCATCGAGCTGAAGAATAATACGGAATGCACCGTGCGCAGACGGGTGGTTTGGACCGAGGTTGAGGAACATGAAGTCCTCGTTTTCGGTGCCACGCTTCATGCCCCAATCTTCCGGCTTGAAGGTCAGCGCTTCCATCTCCAGATCCTGTTTGGCTTTGGTCAGCTCAAACGGGTCGAATTCGGTGGCGCGTGCCGGGTAGTCTTTACGCAGCGGGTGGCCGGTCCAGGTCTGCGGCATCATGATGCGCGTCAGGTGCGGGTGACCATCGAAGGTCATACCGAACATTTCCCAGGTTTCACGCTCATACCAGTTCGCGTTCGGGAAAAGTTTGGTGATCGTCGGCAGATGCATGTCGTTTTCAGACAATGCCACCTTGAGCATGATATCCCGATTGCGGTCTATTGAGATCAGGTGGTAGAAAACGGAAAAATCCGCCGCGGGTAAACCGTGACGGTGGGTGCGTAGACGCTCATCCATGCCGTGTAAGTCAAACAGCATGACGTAAGGTTTAGGCAGTTTCTTTAAGAACTCTACTGCTTCCAGCAATTGTTCACGCTTGACCCAAACAACGGGTACCCCGGTGCGGGTGGCCTGAACAGTAAAGGCATCCGGCCCAAAACGGTTGCGCAGCTCGCCGATGACCGGGTCATCGAGATGATCCCTGGTCTGCCATGCGGCTTCTTGCGCGGTTAAGTCGGTCATATTGTTCACCATTGCAAATGGTCCGTGGTGACTGTTAAGCCTGGCTTCGCGCTATTTGTATAGTGATATGCGAAGGTTTTGCTCCAGGCCCACAGGCGCAAATTAAATTTCGTCAGGCGTACGCAGATTGGTTACTGCAATACGTTCTCCGCGTTTACGCTCGCGCTCAGACTGCATATTGGCGCGATACACGCCCTGGTCGCCAACCACCCAGGAAAGCGGACGGCGCTCTTTACCGATCGACTCCTGCAGCAGCATCAGCGCCTGCATGTAAGCTTCCGGACGCGGCGGGCAGCCAGGGATGTAAACATCCACCGGGATGAACTTATCAACGCCCTGTACGACGGAATAAATGTCGTACATACCGCCTGAGTTTGCACAAGCCCCCATGGAGATTACCCATTTCGGCTCGAGCATCTGGTCGTAAAGACGCTGAATAACGGGCGCCATTTTGGTGAAGCAGGTTCCCGCAACCACCATCAGGTCAGCCTGACGAGGTGATGCACGCAGTACCTCGGCACCAAAACGCGCAACGTCATGCACCGCAGTGAATGACGTCACCATTTCAACGTAGCAGCAAGAAAGACCAAAGTTGTATGGCCAGATGGAGTTCTTACGACCCCAGTTGACCATATCGTGCATGGCATGTTCGAGCTTGCCCATGTACACGCTTTTGTTGACTTCTTGCTCCAGGGGATCGGTTACGATCTCCTGTTTTTGCAGGGGGTAACGGTCATTCTCACCGTTAGGATCTATGCGGGTGAGCGTATAATCCATCTTATTGCCTCGCTGTTACTGCTGACGATTAGAGTTACTGTTTTCCGGATTAACCAGTTCACGGCGTGAACGCACAGGTGTCCAGTCCAGCGCGCCGATGCGCACCAGATACACCAGGCCGGCCAGTAGCACTAAAATGAAAATTGCGGCTTCGACAAAGCCAATCCATCCACTTTCGCGGATTGAAGTTGACCATGCGAACAGGTAGAGCGCTTCAACGTCGAAGATGACGAAGAACATGGCCACCAGATAGAACTTGGCGGACAGGCGTAAGCGAGCGGTACCTACCGAATCGATACCCGATTCAAATGGGGTGTTTTTGTGCCTTGCGCGGGCGCGACCGCCCAGGAACCAGCCACCGATTAACATCAGGCAGCACAGACCAATGGCAACGATTAGAAAGATTGCGAATGCCCAATGATGAGCGACGACTTCTGTGGATGTTGACATACTCATTGCTTACTCATCAAAAGTGATATCTACAGCTCTGCTCTTGCTGGCAGATGGACATCACATCGATTCATGGGGAGGAACAAATAACCTTACACCGACTGTCAGAAATGAGACATAGACAGCAAAATGATGTGGTTTTTTACTCCTTTCTATAACCTTTTGTCAACTTTAACAAAGGTTTCTTCACATTAAATCACATAGATCGATTCTCATTAACATTTCATGCCCTTTAACCCTGGTGGGTTGATGACTTTACGTCAACTGCATGCTGTTGAATCGTGTCCGTTTTGAAGTAAAAGAAATATTACCCCCCTATTTTGACAGGATTTGCTGCTGATTCCTCCCCCTAAATGGGAGTATTTTCTTGATCTGAGACACGCTTTTGTTAATCCAATCAAAAAAACGGCAACATTTTTGCTGGTTTTTTAACATGAGCGCCTCCTGCAGGGTGTTCAAACGCACAATGGCTAAAATTCAAACAAACACACGTAACCACATGAAAATAAGAATCTATTTATAATCACCTTATATTTTATGTCGCTATTTTTGCCAAAAAAAAACCACTCCGCGAAAAATTCGCTCGAGTGGTTCTTTTTTACACTTACAAATTGTTACGAGAATTTTAGGCGCTGGATCACTCAAAATCCCCTTCAACCACCAGGGAATCGCCCCCCCCTTCGGGAGTAACATTCTCGAATTGCCACGGATTGTGGTAGTTCACCATCGCTTCAAAGACGATTTTTGCCAGCTCGTTATTGCTGGACGGATTGTGACACAGCAGGTATTCCGTATCAGGCAAAACGGGCAATCCTTCAGATTTACCTAATACACGTAAATCTGGGCTCATCATCTCAACAGGACGAGCGGTGACACCAAGGCCCGCTTTAACCGCCGCACGTACCGCAGGCAACGTGGAAGCAACATAAGCCAGTCGCCACGGAATATTCGCTTCATTCAGCGCTGATAACACCATATCGCGGAACGGGCTGGGATCATCCAGCAGTACCAGCGGAATAGGTTCACCTTTTTGCAGAACATATTCAGCTGCGCAATACCAGTGCGTCGGCGACGTTCGCAACGTCAGACAATCAAATTGCCCAGGACGGTGTGCCGTGACAACGAGGTCAACTTCATGGTCTTTTAGCATATCAACCATGAACGCATTTCGTTTGACACTGATGTCCAGCGCAAGCTTCGGATAAACCGAACTGATCCGGTTTAGTAAAAACGGCAATATCGTATCAGCGGATTCATCAGATGCGCCTAACGTTAAAACGCCCTGAAGATTGCTAAACATTAATGACATACATGCTTCATCATTGAAGCGTAAAATCTTCCGTGCGTAACCCAGTAGCTGGATCCCGTGCTCAGTTAAGAGCTTATTACGACCGTGGCGCGCAAAGAGTTCTTTGCCCACCAGTTGTTCCAGTCGCTGCATTTGTTGACTGACTGCCGATTGGGTACGGCAGACAGCGGCTGCAGCGGCAGCAAAGGTATTGAGATCAGCGACCGCAACAAACGTTCTCAGCAGATCGAGGTCGAGATTCATTATCGGACGATTTGCATTTATCATATCTATTCACTTACAAGTTGCTCGTGCGGAGCTGCCCGACCGGCAGACTACATGACAGATAGTTATTGGCTGGTGTATAGCAGAAGTCAGAAACAACGTTCCATGACGATAATTTTATTCTCTTAAATGTTCAGGATATTTTGAGGTTTTACTGATTTAGGTAAATTCCATTAAAGAACTTACAAATCACTACCCTCTTTTCCCGCAACATGGGCACAGCAGTAAAGGCTTGCCTATCCAGTATAGTAGAGATAATTCTAACAATAACAATCAACTAATTCAGAAAAAGCAGCGTGAATTACACAGCAATGTAAACATTTCCCTCTTTTCCTGAGACAACATCTTAACCCAAATCCACTTTATTTATAAGTATTATTACACCATTCCTGATTAATCGATGTTGATTAATGGCTAAACTAATTTTATTAAAATTAACGAAAGTTAAGATTTACGCACCATTAATAAATAAAAATTAATTTAGAATAGGTTTATCCATTAATAATGCTTAACATTATTTTCACACGCGTAACCTTAAGCAAAATCAGACATTCACCAAAGATATTAAGAAGCATTCCGGTTTTACGAAAGATACCAGATGAAATCATTGCAATATCATCGTTTCTCGCGCGCAGCCTCTGATTTTATCAGGGTAAAATACAACAAATCTATCAACAAACAAAATAATAAACTGCCAAAGATGACTATCACGGCGCTATTGACGACAAAATAAGCTCATCTCCAGACAAATAGATTACCTCTCGTTTTCGCATTCCGGCAAAATCTTCTTCTGTACACCCTTCAAAACACCGCGCGGTGGGAGTACATTGTTCCGTGCTGACTTCCACGGCAGGGAGTGGCAATAACAGCTAAAAGGTCAACGATTCATGTCCCCAATCGAAAAATCCAGCAAATTAGATAACGTCTGTTACGACATCCGCGGTCCGGTTCTCAAAGAGGCAAAACGCCTGGAAGAGGAAGGCAATAAGGTCCTGAAACTCAACATTGGTAACCCTGCGCCATTTGGCTTTGACGCGCCGGATGAGATCCTGGTTGATGTGATCCGTAACTTGCCCACTGCGCAAGGCTACTGTGATTCAAAAGGTCTTTATTCCGCCCGTAAAGCCATCATGCAGCATTACCAGGCCCGTGGGATGCGCGATGTCACCGTTGAAGATATCTATATCGGCAACGGCGTTTCCGAACTGATCGTGCAGGCCATGCAGGCTTTGCTGAACAGCGGTGACGAGATGCTGGTACCTGCGCCGGACTATCCGCTGTGGACTGCCGCCGTATCCCTTTCCAGCGGCAAAGCGGTGCACTACCTGTGCGACGAATCGGCTGACTGGTTCCCTGATCTTGACGATATCCGTGCGAAAATTACCCCACGTACGCGCGGCATCGTCATTATCAACCCGAACAACCCAACGGGTGCGGTGTATTCCAAAGAGCTGTTAATGGAGATCGTCGAGATCGCCCGTCAGCACAACCTGATCATCTTTGCCGATGAGATTTACGACAAGATCCTCTACGACGCCGCACAGCATCACTCTATCGCCACGTTGGCCCCGGATCTGCTGACCGTGACCTTTAACGGCTTGTCGAAAACCTACCGCGTGGCCGGGTTCCGTCAGGGCTGGATGGTGCTGAATGGCCCGAAAAAACACGCCAAAGGCTACATCGAAGGGCTGGAAATGCTCGCGTCAATGCGCCTGTGCGCCAACGTTCCGGCACAGCATGCCATTCAGACTGCGCTCGGCGGCTACCAGAGCATCAGCGAATTTATCGTGCCGGGCGGTCGCCTGTACGAGCAGCGTAACCGCGCGTGGGAACTGATTAACGATATTCCTGGCGTCTCCTGCGTGAAACCTAACGGCGCGCTCTATATGTTCCCGAAAATTGACGCTAAACGTTTCAATATTCACGATGACCAGAAAATGGTGCTGGATTTCCTGTTGCAGGAAAAAGTGCTACTGGTTCAGGGAACCGCGTTTAACTGGCCGTGGCCAGACCACGTGCGTATCGTCACTCTGCCGCGCGAGGATGATCTGGAAATGGCGATTAGCCGGTTCGGACGATTCCTCTCCGGTTATCATCAGTAATCCTCCATCAGGCTGCCATCGGCAGCCTGATTTGCATCTTGCCTCCCCTCGCCGCACAATGAAAGCTGTCGCAGTGCAAGACAAAAGGTATTCTATGAGTCAAAGTCATTTCTTCGCCCACCTCTCCCGCCTGAAACTCATTAACCGCTGGCCGCTGATGCGCAACGTGCGCACCGAAAACGTGTCGGAACACAGTTTGCAGGTGGCGATGGTTGCTCACGCCCTGGCCGCGATCAAAAACCGTAAATTCAACGGGCAGGTTAATCCTGAACGTATCGCCCTGCTGGCGATGTACCACGACGCTTCTGAAGTCCTGACCGGGGATTTACCGACACCGGTGAAATATTTCAACTCGCAGATTGCGCAGGAATATAAGGCTATTGAGAAGATAGCCCAACAGAAGCTGGTCGATATGGTGCCGGAAGAGCTGCGGGATATTTTTGCCCCACTGATTGATGAACATCAGTGCAGTGAAGAGGAAAGATTGCTGGTGAAACAGGCGGATGCCCTGTGCGCTTATCTTAAATGTCTGGAAGAGCTGTCTGCCGGAAATAACGAGTTTCTGCTGGCGAAAACGCGGCTGGAAAAAACCCTGGAGCAGCGCCGTAGCGCAGAGATGGATTACTTCATGGAGGTGTTTGTCCCAAGCTTCCATCTGTCGCTGGACGAGATTAGCCAGGATTCACCGCTTTAATCATCTGTTGTGCCCGGCGGCGCTACGCTTGCACGGGCCTACAAAACACCCAAATGTAGGCCGGGTAAGGCGCAGCCGCCACCCGGCACACCGATGTCAAAACGGGAACAGCACCGGAATTAACACTACGCATACCAGCATCACCAGAATCGTGAACGGCACGCCAAGCTTCACGAAATCGCTGAATTTATAGTTCCCCGGCCCCAGCACCAGCGTATTCACCGGTGAAGATACTGGCGTCATAAACGCCGCCGATGCAGCCATCGCCACCATCATGGCAAACGGATACGGTGAGACGCCCATCGATTTTGCCATCGCCAGTGCTATCGGCGCCATTAGCACCGCCGTCGCGGTATTGGAAATAAACAGTCCGATACTCGCGCACATCACAAACAGACAAATCAGCATCATGTAGGGACCATAGCCCCCGCCGACGTCCATCAGCCCTTTCACGACCAAATCCACACCGCCGGTTTTTTGCAGTGCCAGCGCGAAAGGCATCATCCCGACGATCAGAATAATGCTTGGCCAGTGAATGGCTTTATAAGCACTTTCCGCGTCGATACAGCGGAATTTACCCATTAGCAAGCAGGCAATAATGGCCGCTATCGGGTTGGGAATTTCATCGGTGAGCATCAGCGCGACCATCAGCACCAGACAGAAAATAGCGTGTGGAGCCTGGCTGTGAGCGGGTGATGCGTCACTCTCTTCAATGGGCATATTTAGCACCACAAAATCGCGCCCTTTTTGCCCGAGCTGGCTGATAAGCTTCCAGTTGCCGACCACCAGGAAGATATCACCCAATTGCAGCGGCTCATCCACCACCGCCCCTTCCATCGCGACACCGTCGCGCTTCAGCCCGACAACGTTCAGACCGTAACGAGTTCGAAAGCCGATTTCGCGAACGGTTTTGCCCAGCAGTTCAGATTCAGGAATCAGCGAGACTTCCGCCATCCCCACGTCCAATGCCTGGTCAGAGAAATATTCACCGCGCAGCACCATCGGCTCAAGCAGCTGTTCCGTGCAAAACTCGCGCAAATCGACCTCCGCCGTCGACATGTCGATCAGCAAGACGTCGCGGGCACGGAATTCTGATACGCCGTTCACGTTGACAATGACCCGACGGAACCGCCGCCAGCGCTCAACCCCAATGATATTCGCGCCGTAGCGCTCACGCAGTTTGAGATCGTCAAGACGCTGACCAATCAGCGGTGAACCGGGCCGGATTGCCAGACGACGCGCGCGTCCGGTGAGGCGATACTCTTTGATCAGATCGCGGAAAGTGCGACGACGCCAGCCATCGCCTTTTTTGTGTTGTGTATCGCCCTTCAGCGCAAAGCGGGTCAGCAGCATGTAAACCACGCCAAGCACCAGCACCACCAGTCCAATTGGCGTTACGCTGAAAAAGCTAAATCCGGCGTAGCCTTCACGCAGCAGTTCACTGTTGACCACCAGGTTCGGCGGCGTGGCGACGAGAGTCATCATACCACTGATTAGCCCGGCAAAACTGAGTGGCATCATCAGGCGCGAAGGCGATATTTCCATACGCATCGAGACGCTTAATACCACCGGAATAAAGATCGCGACCACGCCGGTCGAGCTCATGAATGCACCAAGTCCGGCGACCGTCACCATGAGATAAACAAGCATTTTGGTTTCGCTGCTGCCCGCCACTTTTACCAGCCATGCCCCCATCACCGTGGCAACGCCGGTACGTACCAGCCCATCACCGATGATAAACAGCGCGGCAATCAAAATAACGTTGGGATCGCTAAAACCAGAAAAAGCTTCGGGAAGGGTCAAGGTACCGCTGAGGACAAATGCGACGATCACCAGCAAAGCAACGGCGTCCATGCGCACTTTGCCAGTTGCAAAGAGAATGATGGCGATAGCAAGCAGGCTGAGCACCCAAATCAGTTCACCGTTCACAACATATCCTTGTCAGGGAAAGGGAAGGAAATTTTGCCATAAAAAAGCCCCAACAATGTGGGGCTAAATCATGGGATTACATTTTCAGGGAGACAGTTACATTTCCGTCTGACGCTTTATGAACCGCAAACGAAGCAAGCGACGTGAGCACAAAGTCCACCTCATCAAGCCGGGGCGAACCGGCCGGAACATTCACGGCAATCACATGACTTCCGGCGTTAAGTCCTGCCAGAACGCCTGCAGCGGCGTCTTCCACCACCACGCAATCGGCCGGAGGAATACCCAGCAGTTCTGCGCCCAATAAGAAGGCATCTGGTTCCGGTTTGCCACGCTTCACACGCTCTGCGGTGACAAACACTTCAGGCGTCGGCAGGCCTGCCGCCTTGTGGCGTGCGTGGGCAACAGGAATCGAACCCGAGGTCACGATAGCCCAGGGGATCTGCATTTCATCAAGATGCTGGAGCAGCTCAAGCGCGCCCGGGAGCGCCGCAATACCTTCAACATCTGTCGCTTCGATCTGCTCCAGATACTTGAACTCCGCCTGAACCTCTTCTTCGCTTCTGCCCGGTAAGAAGTGTCGTAACGACGTAATGGCCTGTTTGCCGTGGATGAAATTCAATACTTCCTGATGGTCAATGCCATGCCTGTCGGCCCAATGGCACCACGAGCGCTCGACGACCGGCAGCGAATCCACCAGCGTACCGTCCAGATCAAACAGAAAACCTTTACACTGCACATTCACCCCCTCAGGCATTAATAATTTGCTGAATCTCATTGCTGCTTAAATGGTACTGACGCGGGCAAGCATGCCACGCGCTTAACATACGCTGATATTTTTCCCACATCGGCGTCTGAGAATTGAAGCCATGCGTACCGGCGTCGAAATGGGTATAACGCCCTTCGGTGTTGACCATGAAGCGCACGTAGCTCAGGTAACGCGATTCGGTCGCCACATCAAAGCCCAGGAACGTCACGCGGCGTTCATCAATTGTTTGAGCATCTTTGAGATTGGTCCAGGAAACATGCAGCGCGTGGTACATCTCCATGATGTCGATGACGGTGCGGCACGTCTCTTCTTTCAGTTCACCAAATTCGCGGTCCAGTTCGCGCATCTGCAAGCCAAAACCACGTTCAACGATAGTCTGTAAGCGGCGATAGCGCTCAGCGTTGTCGGGATCAAGCATAGTCATCATCTTGTACTGATTGGACAAAATCAGACGTTGAGCGTTGGTCATTTCCATCTTTCGACTCCTGTTGCGCGTTGCACTAAAAAAAAAGACACGGTAACTGATTGTTACTGTGCCTTCTTTTCGTGACCGTTTCGATGATCAATCACAAGTCATCGAGGAATGTTTTATCAAGTTGCTTGAAAGCGCGCTTGAGCGTATCCGCTAACGCCTGGTAATCCGGTTTGCCTTCCACCGGGGCCAGCGCCTGCCCTGCTTCCTGAAGTTTCCCGCGCACTTCATAAAACCAGTGTAAAATAGTAGGTGGCAGCGGCGTGACTGAACGTTTGCCCAGCCACCACAGCCCTTGCATCGGCAACGTAAGCGCAAACAGCGCCGTCGCCACGGCCGGGCCGAGTTGACCGCCCAGCGCAATCTGCCAGCAAAGCGTAAACACAGCGATCGGCGGCATAAAGCGAATCGCATAACGGGTAATGCGAATCACGCGATTATCGATAAACACTGGCGCAAGGCGCTTTTCCAGAGGCCACGTCTTTGCGTAGAGCTGGCCCCGACGAAACAGACTAAAGAAGCTCACGGAGGGGTTTTCTGGTGTCGACATGGCTGTACCTCAACTTCACATATAAAAATTAAAATTTTCGTGCAAATCCACAACAAGCCATGACAACGTTCAAAATATTTTGTCATCGCTACCCAGTATCGGGTATTCTGTGCCAGCCTGATTGGGCCTTAGACGAGAATCGTTAACTCGTCAAATTATCGCATATTATGCCATTGTCTGAAAATCGTTCAAAATGGCATAGCATCATATGGATTTCTTTCATCATGCCAGAAAGTTGGTTTGGCATGATGTTAATCATAAATGTCTGGGTCATCTTGCGCTACGCTACGAGACTCACTGACGTTTTTTTAGCCACGTATCAATTATAGGTACTTCCATGTCGAGTAAGTTAGTACTGGTTCTGAACTGCGGTAGCTCCTCACTGAAATTCGCCATCATCGATGCGCTCAACGGTGAAGAATACCTCTCTGGTTTGGCCGAATGTTTCCATCTTCCTGAAGCACGCCTTAAGTGGAAAATGGACGGCAGCAAACAAGAAGCGGCTTTAGGTGCAGGCGCCGCTCACAGTGAAGCGCTGAACTTTATCGTTAACACTATTCTGGCACAAAAACCAGAACTGTCTGCTCAGCTGACGGCAATCGGTCACCGTGTTGTTCACGGCGGCGAGAAGTACACCGGTTCTGTCGTTATCGACGAATCTGTGATTCAGGGTATCAAAGACGCAGCCTCTTTTGCACCGCTGCACAACCCTGCACACCTGATCGGTATCGCAGAAGCCCTGAAATCCTTCCCGAATCTGAAAGACAAAAACGTGGCTGTGTTCGACACTGCGTTCCATCAGACCATGCCGGAAGAATCTTACCTCTACGCCCTGCCGTACAGCCTGTACAAAGAACACGGTGTACGTCGCTACGGCGCACACGGCACCAGCCACTTCTATGTGACTCAGGAAGCGGCCAAGGTTCTGAACAAACCAGTTGAAGAGCTGAACATCATCACTTGCCACCTGGGCAACGGTGGTTCTGTTTCTGCTATCCGCAACGGCGAATGTGTTGATACTTCTATGGGTCTGACCCCGCTGGAAGGCCTGGTGATGGGTACTCGTTCCGGTGACATCGACCCGGCGATCATCTTCCACCTGCACGACACCCTGGGCATGAGCGTTGATGCTATCAACAAAATGCTGACCAAAGAGTCTGGCCTGCTGGGTCTGACCGAAGTCACCAGCGACTGCCGTTATGTTGAAGACAACTACACCACCAAAGCTGACGCTAAACGTGCAATGGACGTTTATTGCCACCGTCTGGCGAAATACATCGGTTCTTACACTGCACTGATGGATGGTCGTCTGGACGCGGTTATCTTCACCGGTGGTATCGGTGAGAACGCGGCAATGGTTCGTGAACTGTCCCTGGGCAAACTGGGCGTTCTGGGCTTCGACGTTGATCACGAGCGTAACCTGGCTGCCCGTTTCGGCAAGTCTGGCTTCATCAACAAAGAAGGCACCCGCCCGGCTCTGGTTATCCCAACCAACGAAGAGCTGGTCATCGCGCAAGACGCGAACCGTCTGACTGCCTGATACCACACCGCCAGCCTAGCTGGCGGTGCTGTTTTGTACCCCGCCCGATGCGGCGGTAACCAAAAGAGGATAAACCGTGTCCCGTACTATTATGCTGATCCCTACCGGAACCAGCGTCGGCCTGACCAGCGTCAGCCTTGGCGTTATCCGTGCTATGGAACGCAAAGGCGTTCGCCTGAGCGTCTTTAAGCCTATCGCCCAGCCTCGTGCCGGTGGCGATGCGCCAGACCAGACCACTGCCATCGTGCGTGCTAATTCCGGTCTGCCAGCGGCTGAACCGCTGAAAATGAGCCACGTTGAATCTCTGCTCTCCAGCAATCAGTCCGATGTGCTGATGGAAGAGATCATTGCCAATTTCCACGCGAATGCGCAAGACGCAGAAGTGGTGCTGGTTGAAGGCCTGGTTCCGACGCGCAAACATCAGTTTGCTCAGTCCCTGAACTTCGAAATCGCCAAAACCCTGAACGCAGAAATCGTGTTCGTGATGTCCCAGGGTACCGATACCCCGGAACAGCTGAACGAGCGTATTGAGCTGACCCGCAGCAGCTTCGGCGGCACGAAAAACACCAACATCACCGGCGTTATCGTTAACAAACTGAACGCACCGGTAGATGAGCAAGGCCGTACTCGCCCTGACCTGTCCGAAATTTTCGACGATTCTTCCAAAGCGAAAATCGTGAAAGTGGACCCAGCTCAGCTGAGCGCAAGCAGCCCGCTGCCAGTTCTGGGCGCAGTGCCGTGGAGCTTTGACCTGATCGCCACCCGTGCGATCGACATGGCGCGTCACCTGAATGCGACCGTGGTTAACGAAGGCGACATCAATACCCGCCGCGTGAAATCAGTGACCTTCTGTGCGCGCAGCATTCCGCACATGCTGGAACATTTCCGCGCAGGCTCTCTGCTGGTGACTTCTGCTGACCGTCCTGACGTGCTGGTTGCAGCGTGTCTGGCCGCGATGAACGGCGTTGAAATCGGTGCGATCCTGCTGACTGGCGCATATGAAATGGACGCTCGCGTCAGCAAGCTGTGCGAACGTGCTTTCGCGACTGGCCTGCCGGTCTTCATGGTGAACACCAACACCTGGCAGACCTCTCTGAGCCTGCAAAGCTTCAACCTGGAAGTGCCGGTTGATGACCATGAACGTATCGAGAAAGTTCAGGAATACGTTGCAAGCTACATTAACGCTGACTGGGTTGAGTCTCTGACCGCAACCTCCGAGCGCAGCCGTCGTCTGTCTCCGCCAGCCTTCCGCTACCAGCTGACTGAGCTGGCGCGTAAAGCCGGTAAACGCGTGGTTCTGCCAGAAGGCGACGAACCGCGTACCGTTAAAGCAGCCGCAATTTGTGCAGAGCGCGGAATCGCGACCTGTGTGCTGCTCGGTAATCCAGATGAAATCACCCGCGTTGCGGCGTCTCAGGGCGTTGAACTGGGTTCAGGTATCGAAATCGTGGATCCAGAAGTGGTTCGCGAGAGCTATGTTGCGCGTCTGGTTGAGCTGCGTAAGAGCAAAGGCATGACCGAAGCCGTTGCCCGCGAACAGCTGGAAGACAACGTGGTTCTGGGTACCCTGATGCTGGAGCAGGACGAAGTTGACGGTCTGGTTTCTGGTGCTGTTCACACCACCGCGAACACCATCCGTCCACCGCTGCAGCTGATCAAAACCGCACCGGGCAGTTCTCTGGTGTCTTCCGTGTTCTTCATGCTGCTGCCAGAACAGGTTTACGTTTACGGCGACTGTGCGATTAACCCAGACCCAACCGCTGAACAGCTGGCTGAGATTGCTATCCAGTCTGCGGATTCCGCGATTGCCTTTGGTATCGAACCGCGCGTGGCGATGCTTTCCTACTCCACCGGCAACTCTGGTGCAGGTAGCGACGTAGAGAAAGTACGTGAAGCAACTCGTCTGGCTCAGGAAAAACGTCCTGACCTGATGATCGACGGTCCACTGCAGTACGATGCCGCTGTTATGGCTGACGTTGCAAAATCTAAAGCACCGAACTCTCCGGTTGCAGGTCGCGCGACCGTGTTCATCTTCCCAGATCTGAACACCGGTAACACCACCTACAAAGCGGTACAACGTTCTGCTGACCTGATCTCCATCGGGCCAATGCTGCAAGGTATGCGCAAGCCGGTGAACGACCTGTCCCGTGGCGCGCTGGTTGACGATATCGTCTACACCATCGCTCTGACCGCGATTCAGTCTTCACAGCAACAAGCGTAAGGCTAAAAAGCCCGGTGGCGCTTACGCTTACCGGGCCTACGGTTTTGTAGGCCGGATAAGCGAAGCGCCATCCGGCAAAAAAAGGCGACCAATAAAATGGTCGCCTTTTTTATTTACAGCAGCTCTCGCGCCGCCGAGACAATATCGTGTGCCGTCAGGCCGTACTCTTTTTGCAGGAAATCCTGCGTTCCCACCTGGCCATAACGTTCCTTGACCCCCACTCGACGCATTGGTACCGGACAGGTTTCGACCAGCACCTCGGCAACAGCAGATCCTAATCCGTTGTGAATACTGTGGTTTTCACAGGTCACGATCCGCCCGGTTTTCTCAGCATAGTTTTTCACCAGCATTCGGTCGATAGGTTTGAGAGTAAACATATCGATAACCGCGGCACTTACGCCCTCCTGCTCCAGCTGACGTGCTGCTTCCAGCGCCTCAGCCACCATAATGCCGTTCGCAATCAGGGTGATATCGCTGCCTTCGCGCAGTACGTTACCCTTACCAATAGTAAACGTCGACCCCGGCGCGTACACGCTCGGTGCCTGCTTACGAATGGTGCGCACCCAATAGAACCCATCGAGATCGATAAGCTGGCGCAGCACGTCTTCGAACATCACGGCATCGGTGACTTCCAGTACTACCGAATGCGCCAGACCACGCACAATCCCCATGTCCTCAAATGACATATGAGTGCCACCGTTGTGACAAGCCGTGACGCCCGCATCCGAGGCGATCACTTTGACGTTATTACGCTGATAATCGAGCGACATAAACAGCTGATCAAAGCAGCGACGGCTGGCGAATGCCGTAAAGGTATGCACAAAAGGTTTGCGCCCGGTCAGCGATAAACCCGCCGCCGTGCCAATAACGTTGGCCTCCATAATGCCGCAGTTGATCACATGCTGCGGATAATCACGCGCCACGCCGTCCATCGCCATCGAACTCATCAGATCCGCTTCGAGGGCGATAATCTCGCTTCCAGCTTCAATCTGGCTGGCCACGAAACCGGCATACACTTTGCGCATCTCGATGGCGTCTTTTTGTCCTGCGGGTGCAACCTTAATCATGTGCGGCCTCCAGTTGGCGAATCGTCTCGTTAAGCGCGGCTTTGACATCGTCCGTCAGTCGCAGGTGGTGGGAGTTGCTCAACTGCTCCAGATACGGCACGCCCTGGCCTTTGATACTGTCGAGGATCACCACCCTAGGGCGTGCATCAGCGGCTGGCGGCTGCGAAACCGCGTCCAGCAGCCCTGGCACGTCATCTCCTTTGACCGTCACCACGTCAAAACCAAACGCGCGGAATTTCCCTTCCAGGTCAAACGCACAGATGATCTCATCCAGCTCACCATCGAGCTGCTGTTTGTTCCAGTCGACAAAAATAGTCAGATTGTTCAGTCGATGATGGGCGATAAACTGGAAAGCCTCCCAGCACTGCCCTTCGTTCAGTTCGCCGTCGCCGACGATGCTAAACACCCGGTTTGGGCGCCCCGCCAGTTTGTGCGAGAGCGCCATCCCGCCCGCAATAGAAATCCCCTGCCCCAGCGAGCCAGTGGTAGCATCCACGCCGCGCGTTTTCAGGCGATCGGGATGGCTCGGCAGACGCGTACCGTTCTGATTCAGCGTGCTCAGCTCTTCCACCGGGAAATAGCCCTTAATCGCCAGCGTACTGTAGAGTGCCGGGCCAGCGTGGCCTTTGGACAATACAAAGTAGTCACGCTCAGGCCAGTCGGGATCGGCCGGATCGATTTTCATCACCGCGCCGTACAATACCGCCAGTGTTTCCACCACCGACATACTGCCGCCATAATGTCCGAACCCCAGCTGCGTCAGCGATTTGAGAGTTTCCACGCGGATCTCGCGCGCCAGTCGGGTCACTTCTTTT
Source organism: Lelliottia sp. 7254-16 (assembly GCF_002922995.1). Lineage (NCBI taxonomy): Bacteria > Pseudomonadati > Pseudomonadota > Gammaproteobacteria > Enterobacterales > Enterobacteriaceae > Lelliottia > Lelliottia sp. 7254-16. The sequence goes on along the minus strand of NZ_PQVS01000019.1, from coordinate 71,552 downwards.
ACATTCATGATTTGGCTCCGGTATTTTCCTGCGCGTTACCGCCCGCAGATTTGGTTTTAGCAAACACGTTGTACGCCACCAGAAGTGCGAACACCGCGACGACAAGGCCTGTGATAGCGAATGGCGACAGATAGCGCGCCAGGTTGCCCAGCACGATGCCCACGGCACCGAAATCGGCATCCGAGAACGTGGTGTTTGCAAAACCAATGGCGCCGAGAACAGGCAACAGCATCACCGGCAGGAAGGTAATCAGCAGGCCGTTGGCAAAAGCACCGATCATCGCCCCGCGACGCCCGCCGGTGGCATTACCAAATACCCCGGCGGTTGCGCCAGTGAAGAAGTGAGGAACGACGCCCGGCAGGATCAGCACCCAGCTAAACTGTCCGCACAGGAATAGCCCGACGATCCCGCCGAGGAAGCTGAACAAGAAGCCAATCAGCACCGCATTGGGCGCGTAAGGATAAACCACCGGGCAGTCCAAAGCCGGACGCGCATTGGGAACTAGTTTCTCAGAGAAGCCGGTAAAGGCCGGAACGATCTCCGCCAGAATCAGACGCACACCCTGCAAGATAATGAACACGCCCGCCGCGAAAGTGATCGCCATGATGATGGCGTAAACCAGATAGTTTTGACCGCCGCTGAACGTCGCTTCAACGTATTCACGACCGGCGCTCACCGCCATGATCAGGTAAATGATCATCATGGTCAGAGAGATAGAAATTGAACTGTCACGCAGGAAGCTCAAGTTCTTCGGCAGGTTCATCTCTTCAGTAGAACGAGAACCTTTCCCACATTTACTGCCGATCCAGCCGGAAAGCACGTAGCCCAGCGTACCAAAGTGACCAAAGGCGATATCGTCATTACCGGTGATACGCTTCATATAGCGCTGCGCCAGTGCCGGGAAAAACGCCATGATAAGACCCAAAATTAACGAGCCGGTAAAGACCAGACCGACGCCTTCAAAACCGGCAACCGTCAAGATTACACCGATCATACAGGCCATATAGAACGTGTGATGCCCTGTAAGGAAGATGTATTTCAGGCGCGTAAATCGAGCGACGATAATATTGGCTACCATCCCGAATGCCATAATCAGCGCCGTCGATGCACCATATTTCTCCAGCGCAATCGAAACAATCGCTTCGTTATTCGGAATAATTCCCTGAATACTAAAGGCGTGCTCGAACATTCCACCCAAAGGATTTAACGAGCCCACCAGCACCGTGGCACCACCGCCCAGCACAATAAAACCGAGGATCGTTTTAATGGTTCCTTTTACGACATCGGAGAACGGTTTTTTCTGCGCCACCAGGCCAATTAAGGCAATTAAGCCCACCAGCACTGAGGGGACTTTTAAAATATCAACAACGAAATTCAGCGTTTCAAGGATAAACATATCCACCTCGCCTAAACAGGGTTATTGTTTCGCGAACCAGGCGCTGAGCTGCGCTTCGAGTTCATTGATGTCGATAATATTGGTGATCACCACCAGCTGGCTTTCCGGTACGCTCGCACTGGCGGCAATATCTTTCGCCATCACGAAAAGATCGGCGGCCCCCGGCGTTGCTGATGACAAATCTGAGTGTTCTACTTCGGCTTCAATATTTAACTTCTTAAGGACTTTTTTGATGTTCATTTCGACCATAAAACTGCTGCCGAGGCCAGAGCCGCAAATCGCCATTATTTTCATTGTTATACCTTTTTTTGAGTAGAGTACGCCCGCATCACGAATACACGTAATAAGTTAATTTACGGGGATAGATAATTAATTCAGAAGCGTTCGATAATAGTTTTAATCTCCTCCCGCGTAGTGGCGTTGTGAAGCTCTATTAAATCCTCATCACTGGAAAATAATTCAGCCAGCGCGGAAATCATTTCTATATGGCTGTGTTTGTCAGGCGCAGCCAGCATGATGATAATATCCACCGGATCAAACTCTCCGGCTCCGAATGAAACTCCCTGCTTGAGTTTTAATAATGAGAGGCCAAGCCCTTTCGCCCCTTCTTCTGGCCGCGCATGCGGCATCGCCAGCCCTGGTGCCAGCACGTAGTAAGGTCCTAACTTATGATGCTGTTCGACAATAGCCGTCACGTACTCCGGAGAGATGACGTCCATTTCCAGCAGCGGTCTGGCGCAAAGCTCCAGCGCCTGCGGCCAGTTTTCAACGCTCTCTTCCAACGTGATGGTGGCATCATATATCCAACTTTTGAGCACTTTTTTCTCCCACCCTGATGTCAACAATGAACAAACTTTATGCAAGCCCATCGCGGATAGCTGCGATCAAGATCACAAAGATAGCGCTACCAATTTATAACATTCAAAATTGTGATAGCGCTATCAAATCGTAATCCGCACGGGAAATCACAGTAAAAAAAGGGATTTAAGGCGTATACTCAAATTCATGTGAAGCGAAGGATGATAAGAAAAACGCGTCTGGTCACCAGGAATTTGTATGTCTCTAACCCGAAAACGACGTAGTACCGGCAAAGTGACGATCTCCGACGTCGCACAGCTTGCCGGAGTGGGTACTATGACGGTGTCCCGCGCATTGCGCACGCCTGAGCAGGTTTCCGATAAGCTGCGAGAAAAAATTGAAGCTGCGGTGCAAGAATTAGGGTACATGCCCAATCTTGCAGCGAGCGCATTGGCGTCGGCCTCGTCATGGACCATCGCGATGGTGGTTCCGAATCTTGCCGAAGACGGTTGTTCCGAGATGTTTGCCGGATTACAGCAAATCCTGCAACCTGCCGGATACCAGATTATGCTGGCAGAATCGCAACACCGGCCTGAACAGGAAGAAAAACTGCTCGAAACGCTGCTCGCCTCTAACATTGCAGCCGCGATTTTACTCAGCGCTGAACACACCGATACAGTTCGCCACTGGCTGAAAAACGCCTCCATTCCGGTGATGGAAATGGGTGCTATGCGCGCCGAGCCGCTGGATATGAATATCGGTATCGATAATGTTGCCGCGATGTATGAACTTACCGAACTGGTGATTCAGCGAGGTTATCAGAATATTGGGCTGCTATGTGCAAATCAGGAACAGTGGATTTTCAAGCAGCATTTGCAGGGCTGGTATAAAGCCATGTTGCGCCACCATATGTCGCCCAATCGAGTAATTAACGCCGCGCTGCCGCCGAATTTCTCAACGGGTGCATCGCAGTTGCCGGAGTTTTTACTCGCCTGGCCTGAACTGGATGCGCTGGTCTGCGTTTCTGATGAGCTGGCGTGCGGTGTGTTGTATGAATGCCAGCGCAGACGCATCAAAGTGCCGGACGATCTGGCGGTAGTGGGATTTGGTGATAGCGACGTCAGCCGGGTCTGTCAGCCACCGCTAACGACGATGGCAGTGCCACATCGGAAGATTGGTATTGAGGCCGGACGTGCGCTGCTGGAGCGGTTGAATGGCGGCGACTGGCGCGATCAGAAACCGATCGCTTCCAGTCTGTGCTTGCGGGAAAGCTGCTGAGTGTTACTCGGCTTGTTCCTGCTTTTCTGGTTTTGCAGATTCATTTTTGGCGTTGCGGCTCATCCACAGCGCCAGCGCTTTCAGTGAATCCGGCGTAAATTCGTCGCAACGCGCGGTGATCTCTTCCGGCGTCATCCAACTCACTTCACTTACTTCTTCTTCCTGAAGCGCAAATGGGCCGTGGGAAACACAGCTAAACAGCCCGCCCCAGACGCGACAGTGCTTGTCTTCGAAGTAGAACAGACCGTGCTCGGCAAACGGCACACCGGCGATGCCTAACTCTTCTTCGGCCTCACGACGAGCGGAATCGAGTAGAACTTCATCAGCCTGAACAACTCCACCGGCAGTTGCATCGAGCATACCTGGGAGAAAATCTTTCGTGTCAGTACGTCGCTGTACCAGAATCTTGCCCATTCCATCGTGAACAACGATGTAAGTTGCGCGATGACGCAGGCGTTCTGCCCGCATTTGCTCGCGGCTCGCCTGTGCAATCACTTCATTGTCTTCGCTGACAATGTCAACCCACTCTGTACTTGCCAAATGACGCTGCTCCACCATCGGGAACCCTTCTCGTTAAGCGCTCTTGTGGCGCGTTTGACTTTGAGGTGTAACTTACGGATTAATGCTGACCTGCGCAATAACTTGCTGATCATTAAGTGCGATAACGCTCAACAGATTGTCCTCCAGCATACCGTAGCTGGGTACATTACCGCCTTTAGGGATGCTGACGGAACCTGGGTTGAAATGCACGACACCCTCGCGCTGTTCCGCCACCGGAATATGAGTATGACCGTAAACCAGCACATCGCCAGTCGAAAGCGGCGGCAGATTGTCCGGGCCAAAAAGATGCCCGTGGGTCAAAAACAGACGACGCTTTTCCAGCAGGATTTGCTGCCAGGGTGCGGTTATCGGGAAATGCAGTAACATCTGATCGACTTCGCTGTCGCAATTGCCGCGAACGGCGATGATTTTGTCAGCGTACTGATTCAGTTTTTCGGCCACCTGCGCAGGCGCATAGCCTTCCGGAAGCGCATTGCGCGGGCCGTGGTTGAGCACATCGCCCAGAACAATGAGCCACTGCGCACCACTCTGAACAAAGCGTGAAAGCACGCGTTCCGTAGCGGGCAGCGAGCCGTGAATATCCGATGCAAACATCAGTTTCATCTGTGACTCCTTTCAAATGATCGCTGCCCTATTATACCTGAACACACAGGGGTTATCAGCCTGCGCGCTTTGCCGAAAGCGCCACAAAACGCTGCACTGAAGCGCGCTGCCACTGGAACGAGGCATAATCCACCAACGTCTGCGGAACGGCATCGCCATTCAATACCAGACGGTTTAGCATGAGCGCCAAATCGGCATCGGCAATGCACCACTCACCAAATAAATTCGGATTACCGTGTTCCAGCAATCTCCCCGCCGTCTCAAACAACTTGCTGGCACTCGCGACGCCCGCTTCGTCTAAAGCGGGCTTTTTCGCCCCGCCAAAGATAACGTCCGTCGGGCGCTGTTCACGAATCGGTACCAGATCGCTTCTGATCCACGCCTGAATCTGACGCGCACGCGCACGTTTTTGCAGATCATGAGGATAAATTCGCTCCCACTCTGGAGGTGCAAAACGGTCTTCCAGATATTCAGCAATGGCAGAGGATTCACTGAGCTCAAACCCGTCAATTTCCAGCACCGGTACGCGACGCGTCAAAGCATAGCCCTGCCACTGTGGTTTGAGGTGCTCACCGCGATCCAGATCAACGGTTTTGAGATTAAATGTCAGCCCCTTTTCCGCCAGCGCAACATATACACTCATCACATAGGGTGAGAAAAAGTTGGCATCGGACCACAGGGTAATCGCAGGTTGGCTCATAATATCCTCATCGGCTGATCGGTTTTCATCCAACATATAATCTCTTTAGGTCCCTGTCACTTGATGAAAACTCACGATTTATCATCAGCACCTATACTCGTTTTTATGGCATGAAATAATGTAACGACAGGAGTTGAGATGATAGACCTCTATTTTGCCCCGACCCCCAACGGACACAAGATCACGCTATTTCTGGAAGAGACGCAGCTGGATTATCGCATTATCAAAGTGGATATCAGCAAGGGCGATCAGTTCCGGCCTGATTTTCTCGCCATCTCACCGAACAATAAAATCCCCGCCATTGTCGATGCCGCCCCGACGGACGGTGGTCGCCCCTTAAGCCTGTTTGAATCCGGTGAGATCCTGCTGTATCTGGCGGAGAAAACGGGAAAACTGCTGAGCGGCGAATTGCGTGAACGACATCACACATTGCAATGGTTATTCTGGCAGTCAAGTGGTCTGGGTCCAATGCTCGGGCAAAACCACCACTTTAATCACTTTGCGCCGCAGACCATTCCTTATGCGATAGAACGTTATCAGGTTGAAACGCAAAGACTGTATGGCGTGATGAACAAACGGCTGGAAAAATCCCCCTGGCTGGGTGGTGACCATTACAGCATCGCGGATATCGCCTGCTGGCCGTGGATAAACGCGCATGTGCGCCAGCGCATCGATCTCGCAAACTATCCAGCCGTAAACAACTGGTTCGAACGAATTCGCAACCGTCCGGCGACGGAACGCGCGATGCAGAAGGCTCAGCAAATTTAAGTATCCGCCAGATTGGGCGCGCCGAATATCCTCATGTATTATGGTGCGAATAATAAACAGAGGAAGCCTGCAATGTCACAGCAAGACGCTATTATTCGTATAAAAAACTTACGCTTACGTACCTTTATCGGCATCAAAGACGAAGAGATCGAAAATCGTCAGGACATCGTGATTAATGTCGTTATTCATTACCCGGCAGAGAAAGCGCGCGCCAGCGAAGATATTAACGATGCGCTGAACTATCGCACTATCACTAAGAACATCATTAAATATGTGGAGAATAACCGCTTCTCTTTGCTGGAGAAATTAACTCAGGATGTGCTCGATATCGCACGCGAACATCACTGGGTCACTTATGCTGAAGTGGAAATCGATAAACTTCACGCGCTGCGTTACGCCGACTCGGTGTCGATGACCCTAGGCTGGCAACGCTAAGCGCAACCTCGGAGGTTGTATGAAGATTCTGGTGACTGGCGGTACGGGCCTGATTGGTCGTCATCTCATTTCGCGTTTGCAGGTGCTGAAACACAATGTCACCGTGGTGACACGTAATGCCGAAAAAGCCCGTCAGCTGCTCGGCAATAGTGTGGGCATCTGGAAAGGGCTTGCAGAACACCAGAATCTGGACGGCTTCGACGCCGTCATCAACCTCGCCGGGGAGCCTATCGCCGACAAGCGCTGGACCGAAGAACAAAAACAGCGCTTGTGCGACAGCCGCTGGAATATTACGCAAAAGCTGGTCGACTTGTTTCATGCCAGCGACACCCCGCCGTCGGTGCTGATTTCCGGCTCGGCGGCCGGGTATTACGGCGACCTCGGTGAAGTGGTCGTCACCGAAGAAGAGCCGCCGCACAACGAATTCACCCACAAACTCTGCGCTCGCTGGGAGCAAATCGCCTGCGGTGCGCAAAGCGACACCACCCGCGTCTGCCTGCTTAGAACCGGCGTGGTGCTGGCCCCGAAAGGCGGGATTCTGGCGAAGATGTTGCCCGTTTTTAAACTCGGACTGGGCGGCCCGATGGGCAGTGGCCGTCAGTATCTGGCGTGGATACATATCGACGATATGGTCAACGGTATTCTCTGGCTGCTTGATAACGATCTGCGCGGCCCGTTCAATATGGTTTCGCCCTATCCGGTGCGTAACGAGCAATTCGCCCATGCCCTGGGCCACGCTCTAAAACGCCCTGCGGTTTTGCGCGCGCCAGCTACGGCGATTCGCCTGATGATGGGGGAATCCTCGGTGCTCGTTTTAGGCGGACAACGCGCCCTGCCAAAACGGCTGGAGGCGTCGGGATTTGCCTTCCGCTGGTATGACTTAGAAGAAGCCCTGGGAGATGTAGTGGCTTAAATCTGCCGTGTCGCTTATGGTAGAGTTGTACGTCAGGCTCCCCAGAATGGCGACACTATGGCGACAATCACCACTCCCCGACTTCAGCTTTCCCCGTTTAAACCCTCCGACTGGGCGTTCTTTCGCTCGCTGCGCGAAGACCGCGCTATCATGCGCTATATGGCGGCCATTGCCCCTGAAAAAGAGACGCGACGCTTGTTCGCCATCCGCCTCACGGCGCCGCATACCTTTGTGATCCGTGCTCACGACGATGACACGCCGCTGGGCGACATTGGCCTGCAAATCAGTGCGAAGTATCGCGAAGAGGCAGATATCGGTTATACGGTAATTCCGCAGGCGCAGGGCAAAGGCTATGCCAGCGAAGCACTTCGCGCCATGTGTGACTATGCGTTTAATCAGACGGGCGTCAAAGCGATTAATGCTTATGTGCTGGCGGATAACGTCAGTTCGGTGCGGGTGCTGGAGAAGATGGGTTTTGTGCGCACTCAGGTGCTGGAACAAGCCTATGAAATTGACGGTGTACGGTATGACGACTGGGTTTATCGGCTGGAGGTTAATGCGGTCTGACTTGCCGGGCGGCACTGAGTTTGCCCGGCCGACGGGTTATGTAGGCCCGGTAAGCGCAGCGCCACCGGGCAACAAAACTACTTGAGCGATCCCTTCAGGAACTGCTGCAGACGCGGACTCTTCGGGTTCGCCAGCACTTCGTCCGGATGCCCCTGCTCTTCAATCACGCCCTGATGCAGGAAAATCACATGGTTCGAGACGTTACGGGCAAAGCCCATCTCGTGCGTCACCACCACCATCGTTTTCCCCTCTTCGGCGAGCTTTTGCATAATGCGCAGCACTTCGCCCACCAGCTCTGGATCGAGCGCCGAGGTCGGTTCATCAAACAGCAGCACTTCCGGCTCCATCGCCAGCGCGCGGGCGATAGAGACGCGCTGCTGCTGACCGCCGGACAGATGCACCGGGTATTTAATCTGCTGGCGCTCGTCGATCCCCACTTTCGCCAGGTATTTCACCGCACGCTCGCGCGCTTCCTGTTTGCTTAAGCCGAGCACCTGAATCGGCGCTTCCATCACGTTCTCCAGCACCGTCATATGGCTCCAGAGGTTGAAGTGCTGGAAGACCATCGTCAGACGCGTGCGCAGCAGACGCAGCTGATTTTTATCCGCCACTTTCAGCTGCCCGTCTTTGTCGCGCACCAGGTTGATGTTCTGCCCGCTGACAATAATCGAGCCTTCGCTCGGTTTTTCGAGGAAGTTAATGCAGCGCAGGAAGGTACTTTTTCCCGAACCGGATGAGCCGATAATACTGATCACATCGCCCGCATTCGCCGTGAGCGATACCCCTTTCAGCACTTCATGTTCGCCGTAGCGTTTGTGCAGATCGATAACGTTTAATTTATTTTCAGACATCGTTTTCTCAGTGCGTCGAAGTAGGTTTCATGTGCTGCAACCAGCGTTTTTCTGCCTTACGGAACAGGCTAATCAGGACGTACGAAATCATCAAATACAGCACCGCGGCAATGCCGAAGGCGGTAAAGGGCTGGTAGGTCGCCGAATTAATATCACGCGCGATTTTCAGCAGATCCGGCACGGTGGCGGTAAACGCCAGCGCGGTGGAGTGCAGCATCAAAATCACTTCGTTGCTGTACGCCGGGAGCGCGATACGCAGCGCCGAAGGCATAATAATGCAGCGATACAGTTTCACCGACGAGAAACCGTAAGCGCGCGCTGCTTCAATCTCACCGTACGGCACAGAGCGGATGGCCCCGGCGAAGATTTCGGTGGTATAGGCGCAGGTGTTGAGCGTCAGCGCCAGCACAGTACAGTTCAGCCCGCTGCGAAAGAAGGCGTTCAGCATTTCGGTGCCTTTTACGATCTCCAGCGTATACATCCCGGAGTAAAAGACCAGCAGCTGAACGTACAACGGCGTACCGCGAAACACATAGGTGAACAGCCAGATCGGGAAGCGAATGTATTTGTTTTCTGACACGCGGCCAATGGACAAAAACACCGCCAGAATCCCGCCCATCACCACAGACGAAATCAGCAGCCACAGGGTGATCGCCACGCCGGTAAAGCGATAGCCATCGGTCCACAGCAGCGATTTCCAGTATTCCTGAAGAATCTCAATCACAGGTCAGCCCTCTTCACACCCACGGAGTAGCGACGTTCGAGAAGAAGCAGCACACCATTGGAGACAGTGGTAAACACCAGATAAATCACGCCGCATACTACGGCAAAATAGAACGGTTCCCAGGTGCTCTTGCCCGCCAGCTGCGTGGCTTTCACCACATCTTCCAGCCCGAGAAGAGAAACCAGCGCCGTTGCTTTGAGGATAACCTGCCAGTTATTGCCGATGCCCGGTAAGGCAAAGCGCATCATGGCTGGGAACATAATCCGACGGAAGATTTGCGAGGAGGTGAAACCAAAGGCGGTCGCCGCCTCAATATGGCCCTTCGGTACGGCCATGTACGCGCCACGGAAGGTTTCGGTGAAATAGGCACCGTAGATAAAGCCGAGAGTGATAATACCGGCCACCATCGGGTCGATATCAATTTGCGACATGCCTACGGCATCCGTCACGCCGTTGAGCGCGATTTGCAGACCGTAGAAAATGAGCAGCATCAGTACCAGATCGGGCACACCGCGAATCAGCGTGGTGTAGCCTTCAAAAATCAGCGCCAGTACCCGATTACTTGAGAGTTTCGCTCCCGCACCCGCCAGGCCTATCAGCACCGCTAACACCACCGAACTGAGGGCCAGTTCAAGCGTGACAAGCGCGCCTTGTAAAATAACGCCAGAAAATCCGTACAGCATAAGGCCTGCCCTGTCGTGAGTGGTCACACCGTGTCTTTTCCCCTCCCGAAACGCTGGAGGGGCCGCACGTTATATAACGGGGCGATTAGCCGCCGTAGACATCAAAGTCGAAGTATTTCTTCGCCAGTTTTTCGTAAGTGCCGTCTGCACGCATTTCGGCAAACGCTTTATTCAGTGCTTCTCGCAGTTCGTTGTCTTCTTTACGCAGGCCCATGCCGGTGCCGACGCCAAAGAGTTTCTCGTCCTTAATGGACGGACCGCCGAACTTATAATCTTTTCCGACTGGCTGTTTCAGGAAACCTTCGCTGGCAGCCACTTCATCCTGGAACGCAGCGTCAATACGGCCTGCCGTCAGGTCAGCGTAGATGTTTTCCTGGCCCTGATAAGAGACGATTTCGATCCCTTTCGGTGCCCAGTGTTCATTGCCGTAGGTTTCCTGGGTCGTGCCCTGCAATACGCCGACGCGCTTACCTTTCAGGGACTCCAGGGTTGGCTGAATGTCAGAAGACTTTGCGACCACCAGACGAGAATCCGCTGCATAGAGTTTGTCGGTGAAGGCAATCTCCTGCTGGCGTTTTTCGGTGATCGAGAGGGAGGACATAATCACGTCGATTTTCTTCGCTTTCAGCGAGGGGATCAGCGCGTCCAGCGGGTTCTCAACGTAGGTACATTGCGTTTTGATGCGCTTGCACAGTTCATTGGCGATATCGATGTCAAAACCAACCAGTTCACCTTTCGAATTCTTTGATTCAAACGGGGCATAAGTCGGATCGGTACCGATACGCACTTTTTGCGGAATGGCGGCAAAAGCAGCGGTAGCGCTGGAAAAGGCCAGCACCAGAGAAAGCGACAACACCAGTTTTTTCATGTTTATCCTCAACAGACTGTCTTCTTACGGGATTTTACGACGGGGGAGTGTCGTTAATGTGCCATTAATTCCCCTGGCAAGGCAAAGCATAAAGCCCGTCAGATGGAAATTTTTGCATCATAAGTGCTTAACTATGCACTTGACGACCCAAAACGGTGCGTATTTTGCACCATTTTGGGGAGCGCTACCCGTCAGTGATGGTTAATCACCGTAAACGTTGAAGTCGAAATATTTCTTCGCCAGTTTGTCGTAGGTTCCGTCTTTGCGCAGTTCAGCAAAGGCTTTATCGAACGCCGCTTTCAGCTCTTTATCGTCTTTACGCAGGCCAATCCCAGTGCCGTCACCGAAGTATTTTTTGTCTTTCACTGATGGACCGGCAAAGGCAAACTCTTTACCCGCAGGCTGTTTCAGGAAGCCTTCGCTCGCCGCGACTTCGTCCTGGAATGCCGCATCCAGACGCCCTGCTGCGAGGTCAGAATAGATCAGGTCCTGGTTTTGGTAAGCGACGACATCGACGCCTTTTTCACGCCAGTCGGCGTTAGCAAAGCCTTCCTGCGTGGAGCCCTGCAACACGCCAACGTGTTTGCCTTTCAGCGACTCAATGGTCGGCTGAATCGGGGAGCCTTTCGCTGCGATCAGACGGGAATCCGCTGCATAGAGCTTGTCAGAGAAGGCAATTTCCTGCTGACGTTTTTCAGTAATGGAGAGTGAAGAGATGATGGCATCGATTTTCTTGGCTTTCAGCGACGGAATTAACGCATCAAAATCGCTGCCCACCCATGTGCATTTCACCTGCATGCGCTTGCACATTTCATTGCCCAGATCGATATCAAAGCCAACGAAATCACCTTTCGCATCCTTGGACGAGAATGGCGCGTAAGTGGCGTCAGTACCGATACGCACAGTCTGAGGAAGTGCCGCATAGCTGCTCGCTGCCGCACTTAATCCCACCAGCAGAGACAGAGCCAGAACCGTCTTCTTCATACATTTACCCTCAAGTGTCGTGATTTTCTTATGGTTTATGTTGTGTGTTGTGTAACAGGCGTTCTCTTGCAGGTCTTATGCCATATTGCCGACTGGTCAAAAATTCGACGTTAAATATGTTAATAAAACGTTGCGATATTGCCTTAATAAGGAAAGATAGCAGGTCTGCCAAACGAACCGGAGAGGGATAAAGGGAAAAAACGAATTAAATGTCGAGGATATGATCGCGGTTGCATAATTGCCCCGCAACGGGGCAACCAGGCTTATCATGCACCCAAAACGGGCAACGGCCTATGCGCCCTGCCAGCGCGCGAACAGATCTTCCGGCAGGTCGATATCAAACTGATCCAGGACGCGATTGACGGTCTGGTTTATCACATCATCCAGCGTTTGCGGGCGATGATAGAACGCCGGGACCGGCGGCATAATCACCGCACCCAGCTCCGCCGCCTGGGTCATCAGACGCAAATGCCCCAGATGCAGCGGCGTTTCACGCACGCAAAGCACCAGCGTGCGGCGCTCTTTCAGCACCACATCGGCGGCACGCGTCACCAGGGTGTCGGTATAGCTGTTGACGATGCCAGAGAGCGTTTTAATCGAGCACGGCAGAATCACCATGCCGGCAGTTTTAAACGAACCGGAGGAGATGCTGGCAGCGATGTCGCGGGCGTCATGCACCACGTCGGCCAGCGCCTGTACGTCGCGCAGGGAGAGATCGGTTTCGAGAGCAAGGGTTTGACGCGCAGCCTGGCTCATCACCAGATGGGTCTGGACATCCGCCACGTTGCGCAGCACTTCCAGCAGACGTACGCCGTAAATGGCACCGCTGGCACCGGAGATCCCTACAATGAGTTGTTTCATGATTTCGCCCTTTCTCGATTCAGGGCAGACTGTGCAGGATTTTGCGAGGAGTTGCAAGTGAGGGCACCCGCCCTCACTTGCCGAAGACTTAGCCTTCGTTATGCATCTCTAAACTTTCGAGATCGTTTTGCATCTGCACGGCTTTCGCATCGTCGTTGCGCAGCGAGTCGAGATAGTCGAGATACTGCTGATCGACGTCTTTAGTCACGTAAATGCCGTTGAAGACCGAGCACTCAAACTGCTGAATATCCGGGTTCTCGGCGCGCACCGCGTCAATCAGATCGCTGAGATCCTGGAAAATCAGGCCGTCTGCGCCGATTATCTGGCGAATCTCATCCACTTCACGACCGTGAGCTATCAGCTCGTTAGCAGTTGGCATGTCGATACCGTAGACGTTAGGGAAACGAATTTCCGGTGCGGCGGAGGCCAGATAGACTTTTTTCGCCCCGGCTTCACGCGCCATCTCGATAATCTGCTCAGACGTGGTACCCCGCACGATGGAGTCATCCACCAGCAGCACGTTTTTATCGCGGAACTCAGCGCGGTTAGCGTTGAGCTTGCGGCGCACGGACTTACGACGCAGGTGCTGGCCTGGCATGATAAAGGTGCGGCCCACGTAGCGGTTCTTCACGAAGCCCTGACGGTACGGTTTACCCAGGATTCGCGCCATTTCCAGGGCGATATCGCAGGAGGTTTCTGGAATCGGGATCACGACGTCGATATCCAGATCGTCCCACTCGCGGGCAATCTTTTCACCGAGCTTGGTACCCATGTTCACGCGCGCGCTGTATACGGAAATTTTGTCGATGAACGAGTCCGGGCGTGCGAAGTAAACATATTCGAACAGGCACGGATTGCTGACCGGGTTTTCCGCGCACTGGCGGGTAAACAGCTGGCCTTTTTCGGTAATATAGACGGCTTCGCCCGGCGCGACATCGCGCAGGAACTCAAAGCCCAGGGTGTCCAGCGCCACGCTTTCGGAGGCGACCATGTACTCGGTACGGCCATCGCCCAGATCGCGTTTACCCAGCACCAGCGGACGGATGCCGTTAGGGTCGCGGAACGCCACCATACCGTGGCCGATAATCATCGCCACGCAGGCATACGCGCCACGGATCAGGCGGTTAGTCGCGGCAATGGCGGCAAAAATGTTGTCTGCTTCCAGCGGATAATGGCGGAAGTTATCCAGCTCGCTGGCAAAGATATTGAGCAGAATTTCAGAATCAGAGGTGGTGTTAATGTGGCGACGTTTCTCTTCAAACAGCTTTTGACGCAGCTCATGCGCGTTGGTCAGGTTGCCATTGTGGGCAAGCGTGATGCCATATGGAGAGTTGACGTAGAAAGGCTGTGCTTCAGAGGCGCTGGAACTGCCAGCGGTAGGATAACGAACGTGGCCAATACCCATATTGCCTTGCAGGCGCTGCATATGGCGGGCTTCAAATACATCGTTGACCAGGCCATTCGCTTTGCGTAAACGGAAACAGTTATTGGCATCAATTGTGATGATGCCTGCTGCATCCTGCCCACGGTGCTGAAGCACCGACAACGCGTCATAAATAGACTGGTTTACCGGCATGAAACCGGCGATACCGACAATACCGCACATTCGTCTTTTCCTCGTTAAGCCACATCTCAAAGCGATTTACACTTTGGGCAAGAAACTCGACGAGCTTTGCAGATAGTCAAAGAACCATCTGATGATGAAGCTGAACTGTGGAATCAGCTGTGACTTGCTCCAGTCTTCGCTTTTTGAAAACCCGGTAAAGGTATCAAGGAAGAACAATATCGCTGCCACGATCAGCACGCCTCGCAGCGCACCAAAACAGATCCCTAACACTCTGTCCGTTCCTGACAGACCGGTTTTCTCGACCAGCTGGCCTATCACGTAGTTAACGATAGCGCCGACGAGAAGTGTCGCGATAAACAGCACCGCGATGGCGATTCCATTCCGGACCAGTTCATCTTCAAAGCCCGTGAACCAGACAGACAGGTAAGTGTAGTAATGACTGGCAACAAAGAAAGCACAACCCCATGTCACCAGCGATAACGCTTCACGAACAAAGCCACGGATCAGGCTAACCAGACAGGAAAAACCTATCACCGCAATGATGGCGTAATCAATCCAGACCATATGTGTCCCACGATTAAACGCCCTGTCATCCAGTTCGGGGCGAATTCTAACAGAAAAAGAAAACGTTTGCGTAGGGATTTCCTTCCCGCGCGTAAATAAAAAAGGCGCTGAAAAAATGCTCAACGCCGTCAGCCTTGTTGCCTTATCTGGCAATCTGGCGCACGCGAATTCCCCTCACCCTAACCCTCTCCCCAAAGGGGCGAGAGGATGGTTTTCTCCCTCTCCCTGAGGGAGAGGGCCGGAGTGAGGGACTCATTAGTTCGCGCTATAATTCATCACCACGCCGCTCAGACCAGAGATTTGCTTCATGTCGCCAAGCGAACTTTTCAGCTTATCTTTTGAGGCATCTGGGCCGACCAGAATACGGGTAATTTTACCCTGCACCGGGGTCGAAGGTGAAGTGTAAGCGCGATATCCCGCGGCGCGTAACTTACCGACCACTTCATTGACTTTATCGGCATTTTTGAGCGCACCGAGCTGGACGACATAGGCTTTGCCGGTTGGCGCTGCTTTGTCTTCCTGGACCGGTTTTTCCGGCGGTGCTTCTGTCGCGGCGGCAATTTGCTCGCTGGCTTTATCACGCTGCGGCTTCGGCTGCGGCTGAGGTTTTTCGGCCGGTTTCGTAACAGGCTTTGGCTGCACCACAGGTTCCGGGACAGGATCCAATTCGCTATTGTTGTTCGCCGTTAAGCGCGAAGGATCGAGCGACGGGGCAGCTGCATCACCCGCACGTACCTCTTCCGCTGCGCCTTCCGGAGGCTGAGCGGGCAACGCCTGCGTGGCCGCAGGCAGCATGTCGGGCTCGTCGCGATCGCCAGGTTTTGGCACCAGCGGGATCGCCGCAAACTCATCCTGATAATGTTTTTTCTGCCCATCGAGCAGTCCTGGAAGGATAATCACTCCCAGCGCAACCAGCACAATGGTTCCTGTTAAACGGTTCTGAAACTTACTTGCCACCGGTTCTCCCCGCCTCCATCACTTCCATGACATGCGCCACGGTGTGAAATGATCCACACACCAGCACGGTATCTTCAGGTTTAGCATCCGCCATCGCGGCGTGCCATGCCAGCGCCACGTTTTCATAAGCTTCACCCTGCGCGAGATGTTCCATCAACTGTTCGGCAGATGCGCCACGTGGCCCTTCCAGTGGAGCACAATACCAGCAATCGACGACACTCTCCATGCAGGCCAGCGTGCCCGCAATATCTTTATCATGAAGCATACCGATAACCGCCAGCACTCGCCCGGTTTTTGGCAGGGATTTGAGTCGTTCTGCGAGGTAGGCCGCGGCATGGGGATTGTGCGCTACGTCCAGGATCAGACGAGGCGACTCGCTGATAATCTGAAAACGGCCCGGCAAAAGTGCATTCTGGATACCGTCATGTATCGCCTGCTCGCTCACCGCCAGCCCACTGGCGCGAATGGCCGCCAGTGCGGTTGCGGCGTTAGGCTGCGGAACCTGCGGCAGAGGCAGATTGTCCAGCACGCCCTGCGCGTCACTAAAGCGCCAGCCGTCAGCCGTCATCTCATACTGCCAGTCAACGCCGCGACGCATCAGATGCGCGCCCTTCTCCTGCGCTACATCGGCGATGGTGTGCGGCATATCCGGCTCACCCACCACGGCAGGCTTGTTCGCGCGGAACACGCCTGCTTTTTCACGGCCAATGCTTTCGCGATCCGGCCCCAGCCAGTCCGTATGATCGAGTGCAATACTGGTCACCACGGCGACGTCGGCATCGACCATGTTAGTGGCGTCCAGGCGTCCGCCCAGACCCACTTCGAGGATCACCACGTCCAGTTGCGCCTGCTTAAACAACCACAGAGCGGAAAGCGTCCCGTACTCAAAATAGGAAAGAGAAATCTCACCGCGCGCCGCTTCAATTTCGGCAAAAGAGGCCGTATGCGCCGATTCTGGCAGCTCGGTATTCTGCACGCGTACACGCTCGGTGTAGCGCACCAGATGCGGAGAGCTGTAAACGCCCACCTTGTAACCGGCGGCCATCAGCATCGATTCCAGCGTGCGGCAGGTGGTGCCTTTCCCGTTGGTTCCCGCCACCGTAAAGACGAACGGTGCAGGTTTGAGCACATCCAGACGCGCACCAACCTGGCTGACGCGTTCCAGTCCCATATCGATGGTTTTACTGTGCAGATTTTCCAGATAAGAAAGCCACGTGACCAGAGGTGACGTGGCTTGGGGGGCAATGTTTTTTTCCATGATACGCACTTTCATCTGAATCGAATAAGTGAAAAGGGCAGCGCCGTCTGGCCCTGCCCTTTTTGAGTTATCAGGCTTCGGGTTCCTGATCCGGCACAACCACGCCTTCACGCGGCTCATCCGGGTTCGGCGACGGCAGATTCATCAGCTTCGCCAGGACGCTTGCCAGTTTCAGGCGCATTTCCGGGCGGCGAACGATCATATCGATAGCGCCTTTTTCAATAAGGAATTCACTGCGCTGGAAGCCCGGCGGCAGTTTCTCACGGACGGTCTGTTCGATAACGCGTGGACCAGCAAAGCCGATCAGCGCTTTCGGTTCAGCGATGTTCAGATCGCCCAGCATCGCGAAGCTCGCAGAGACACCACCCATTGTTGGGTCGGTCAGTACGGAGATATACGGCAGACCGCGTTCCTGCATTTTGCCCAGTGCCGCAGAGGTTTTCGCCATCTGCATCAGGGACATCAGCGCTTCCTGCATACGTGCACCACCGGAGGCGGAGAAGCAGATCAGCGGGCAGTTGTCTTCCAGAGCCTGCTCAACGGCACGGATGAAACGCGCACCAACCACAGAACCCATTGAGCCACCCATAAAGGAGAACTCAAAGGCCACAGCGACAACCGGCATCTCGTGCAGAGTGCCTTTCATCACGACAAGCGCGTCTTTCTCGCCGGTCTCTTTCTGAGCAGAAGCCAGTCTGTCTTTGTATTTCTTGGAGTCACGGAACTTCAGCACATCTTTAGGCTCAAGTTCACTACCCAGTTCTACCAGCGAACCTTCGTCCAGCACGCTGTGCAGGCGATTACGCGCCGACATACGCATGTGGTGGTCACACTTCGGGCACACCTCAAGATTGCGTTCCAGCTCAGCGCGGTACAGGACCTGGCCGCAGCTGTCACACTTGGTCCACACCCCTTCAGGAATACTCGCCTTACGGGTTGGGGCTATGTTGCTTTTAATTCGTTCAATCCAGCTCATTGATAACCTTTCTGCCTGAACCTGGTCGTATGCCAGTTTTGCTGTAAGCGGCGCATAATGCCATTTTTGCCGCAAACAGACCATGAATGTTGCACATTAAAACATAACAGCCCGAAACTTTGGATAAAAAAGTGGTCGAACCGCAAATGCGTATTTATTTCGCTTGCTTCGCTGCCGCACGTTTATGGCGAATTATTTCGATAACGCCAGGCAGGATTGAGAGCACAATAATGGCAACAATCAGTAACTTAAGATTTTCCTGCACAATCGGCAGATCGCCAAACAGGTAGCCCGCGTAGGTAAACAGCAGCACCCACAGCAGTGCACCAATGACGTTATATGCCGCGAAATGACGATAGGACATATGCCCCATTCCCGCCACAAACGGCGCAAACGTACGGACGATCGGCACAAAACGCGCCAGAATAATGGTTTTGCCGCCGTGGCGTTCGTAGAACGCATGCGTTTTGTCTAAATAGCTGCGACGGAAAATCTTCGAATTCGGATTACTAAACAACCGTTCACCGAACACCCGCCCAATAGTGTAGTTCACCGCATCGCCAACGATAGCCGCGATAATCATCAGCACCACCATCAGGTGAACGTTCAAATCGTTGGTCGGCAGCGCGGAAAGCGCACCCGCGACAAACAGCAGCGAATCGCCCGGCAGAAACGGCGTGACCACCAGACCGGTTTCACAGAACAAAATCAGGAACAGAATGGCATACACCCAGACGCCGTACTGCGCGACCAGCTCCGCCAGATGCACATCGATATGCAGGATGAAATCAATAATAAATCGTATTAAGTCCATATTATGAATAACCTTAATTGCAACTGCGTTAGTCCGCTAAAAACAGCGGGCCCATTGGCGGTTTTGGAAGGTCAAAGCGATCCGGGTAGTCTACCGACACCAGATACAGCCCTTCCGCCTTCGCCGTTGCTGCCGCAAGCGTTCTGTCCTTCGCTGCCAGCAGTTCTGCAATCCAGCTCTCCGGCTGGTGTCCGGCGCCTACTTCCATCAGGCTGCCCACTATATTCCGCACCATATGATGTACAAAGGCATTGGCTTTGATATCCACCACCACATACGCGCCATAACGACTGACGGTAATGTGCATCACGTTTCGCCACGGCGTGCGCGACTGGCACTGAACCGCACGAAACGAGGTAAAGTCATTTTCACCGAGCAGAAACTGCGCGGCACGATGCATACGTTCGGCATCCAGCGGCTCATAAAAATGGGTCACGCCCTGGCTTAACACTGCCGGTCGCAGACGCTGATTGTAAATAACGTAACGGTAGCGACGTGCCGTGGCGCTGAATCGCGCATGAAAGTCATCCGGCACATCTTTCACCCAGCGCACCGCGATGTCACCAGGCAAATTCGCATTTACGCCCAGTGTCCATGCCGCATGTTTTCGCACCGCAGTGGTTTCGAAATGCACCACCTGGCCCGTTCCGTGTACGCCTGCATCGGTACGACCGGCGCACAGCACGCCGATCGGTTCGTTCGCCACCTGAGAGAGCGCTTTCTCCAGCTTTTCCTGAACGCTGCGCACTTCATTCTGACGCTGCCAGCCATAGTATTTGCTGCCGTCGTATTCAATGCCGAGGGCAATTCTATGAACGGGCTTTTGTTCCACTTCAGACATCCTTACAGGTACTCCTGCACCAGTTTCTCAGCGATTTTCACCGCCATCAGTGCGCCGCCAAAACGAACGTTATCGGCAACCGACCAGAACTGCACCTGTTCCGGCATTCCGTAATCGTTACGCACGCAGCCAATAGAGAGACGCGCATTGCCGGTAGCATCGCCCACCTGAGTCGGGAAGTCGGTTTCTTCACTTAATGAGATATCTTCGCCGCGCTCAAACGCATAACGCGCTTCTTCAGCAGCCAGCGGGCGCAGAGCTTCAAAGCTCACCATCTGCGCATGGCCGTAGAAGACCGGCGCACGCACGCAGGTGGCGGAAATTATCAGACCGTCATCCTGCAAAATCTTGCGCGTCTCATCGACGATACGACGCTCTTCACGCACGCTACCTTCGCGATCGGCCAGAATCGGCATCAGGTTGAAGGCTAACTGGCGACCAAAGAAATCGTCATCGTCTACTGGAATCCCGTTCAGCAGTTTGGCGCTTTGCCCAGCCAGCGCGTCGACGGCCTTTTTACCCTGCGCAGACACAGAAAGCAGGCTGGTCACATTAATGCGCGCTAAACCGCCATCGTCGATCAGCGGTTTCAGGGCGGTAAGCAACTGGCTGGTCAGGCTGTCCGGGACAGCGATGATGTTACGGTTACGGTAATCGGCCAGCACAAATGGATTCACGTCTGGCACCACCAGCGGCACGTCCGGCTCCAGTGAGAACAGACCGCTCAGGTCGATAACTAAACAGCCTGCGTTAGCCGCTTCTTCAGCGTAAGCTGCCGACGCTTCAGCGCCACCAGCAAAAAACGCCAGCTGCGCCTGCGTCCAGTCAAACTCCGCAACATCCTGCGCACGAACAGTTTTACCTTCATAGCGCAGGGACGTCCCGGCGCTCTCTGCGCGGGACAAAGCATAAATTTCTCCCACCGGGAACTGACGCTCCGCAAGTGTTTCGAGCAGGGCTTCGCCCACAGCGCCAGTGGCACCCAGTACGGCAATATTCCAGCCTTCAGACATGGTGGTTTACTCCAGAAGTGAAACGGCGTCCCTGCCAGATTATCTGGCAGGAAGCATTAAGAAGACATTAACGCGCCGGGTTATATGTGGCGTTGAACCCCAGTTGATTCAGTAACGTTGCAGCAGTGGCATCGTCACAGATGACATACAGGGAGGACCACTCGCGACGCTCAAGATAATTCTTGCGCAATTTGTCGAACTCGCCCGGAGCGCCCGCCACTTTACGCAGCAGCGCATCATCGCGGCGCACATCATACACTAAATGTACCAGCCTTTTTAGCGAAGACTCATCAAGCGATCCGTGCAATGTGATGCGGCCAAATTCCGGCGCAGGCAACAGTGAATCCAACGACACCTGCTGCGGATTACCGATAAAAGCACTATAGGCTTCAAACACCTGCGTCGTGCCGCGTGCTTTGCCTTCCAGGGTATATCCCGCGATGTGTGCCGTAGCGACATCGACGTGATTGAGCAGCGTGACATTAAGATCAGGCTCCGGCTCCCAGACGTCCAGCACCACGCTCAGATCCAGCCCCTCTTCCAGGCATTTCAACAGCGCCGCATTATCCACTACCGGACCACGGCAGGCATTTATCAGAATAGTGCCAGGCTTTAGACGGCGAATAAACGCTTCATCAGCCAGATGCAGGGATTTATAAGGGCCGTCTTTGAACAGCGGCGTATGGAAAGTGATAACATCCGCCTGCTCGACCAGCTCATCCAGGGCGCGGAAATCGCCTTCATCACCACGATCGGCGCGCGGCGGATCGCACAGCAGCGTGCGGATGCCGAGCGCTTCTAGACGTTTTTGCAAACGCCCGCCGACGTTACCCACGCCAACAATACCCACGGTGCGATCTTTCAGCGCAAAGCCGTCGCGCTCGCCCAGCATCAGTAAAGAAGAGAAAACATATTCCACGACCGCAATCGCGTTACAGCCCGGCGCTGCTGAAAATCCGATACCGGCCTGTGCCAGCCAGGCATCGTCCACGTGATCGGTTCCTGCCGTCGCTGTACCGACAAACTTGACGCTTTTGCCCGACAGCAGCGTCTCATTTACTTTGGTCACCGAGCGCACCATCAGGGCGTCGGCATCGTCAAGTTCCGCCAGCGGAATCGGGCGGCCGGGGACAGCCTTAACGTCACCCAGGCGGCTAAACAGCTCACGGGCGTAAGGCATATTTTCATCAACAAGGATTTTCACGACAGAGTACCTGTTTGAGAGGAAGTTAACCGGGCAAGTGTGCCATAATCTCGCCGCCAGGCATACCCGAACGCCTTGCCTGGTTTACGGTGAGTAACGACTTTAAGGATTTTGACCATGCAGCCCATTTCAGGTACGCCGCCGCGCCCTCCCGGTGAAGGCCCCGTAACAGCTTCCGCCATTGGCGAACAGCCTTTATCGACGCAGCAGCGCACCGTGCTGGAGCGACTGATCACCCGTCTGGTTGCGCTCACCTCGCAGCAGAATGCGGAAGTTTGGGCGGGAATGAAGCACGATTTAGGGCTGAAAAATGACACTCCGTTGTTGTCGCGTCACTTCCCGGCCGCCGAGCAAAATCTCAACCTGCGCCTGAATACCGCGCAGCAAAATCACACGACTCGCCAGATTGTGTCCCAGCTTACCGAGTTGTTAAGCCAGGGAAATAATCGCCAGGCAGTAAGTGATTTTATTCGTCAGCAATTTGGCCAGACGGCGCTGAGCCAGCTCACGCCAGATCAGCTGAAAACCGTGCTGACGCTGTTGCAAAGCAACCAGCTTTCTATCCCTCAGCCGCAGCAGCGCCCTGCTACCGAGCGCCCATTACAGCCAGCGGAGCATAATACGCTCAAGCAGATGGTCACACGGCTGGCCGCCGCCACGGGCGAATCGAACAAACTTATCTGGCAATCAATGCTGGAGCTTTCTGGCGTGAAAGCCGGAGAGCTGATCCCGGCGAAACAATTTACCCATCTGGTCACCTGGCTGCAGGCGCGCCAGACGTTGAGCACGCAAAGTGCACCGACGCTGCATACCCTGCAGGCGGCGCTCAAGCAGCCGCTGGAACCGCGTGAATTTGAAGCGGTGCGCGAATATGCTCAGCAGAACTGGCAGGTGACGCCGCAAACGGTGCTGACCACCGCGCAGGTGCAGGATTTGCTCAATCAGATATTCATTCGCCGCGCCGAACGCGATGGCGGAGTGCCAGAAGCACGCAACATTCAGCCGATTTATAGCCCACTGTTTGCCCCGGTGGTCGAAACGATGAAATCGCTGTCGGCACGTCCAGGGCTGATGTTCATTGCGCTGATGATTGCCCTGGCGCTCTTCTGGCTGGTTGCCTGATTCGTTAAACATCCAGCGGACGAAATAACGGGTTTTGTAGGTCGGGTAAGGCGCAGCCGCCACCCGACAACCCCGCTCAGCGCTTACGAAACGCGATAATCGTCACCACAATCCCCACCACCGCCGAAACCGCCCCGGCCAAAAACACCGACGGATAACCAAATGACGTTGCCAGTACGCCCGCCAGCGGACCGGTGATACCGTAAGAGATATCCTGGAACGCCGCATAGCCGCCGAGCGCGGTTCCGCGAATCTGCGGCGCGACGCGTTTTACCACTTCCACGCCGAGTGCGGGGAAGATAAGCGAGCAGCCGCAGCCCGTTAACGCCGCGCCCAGTAACGCTATCCACGCCACCGGAGCTTGCCACAGGAGCAGCAGGCCGAGGGTTTCTATAACCAGTGAAACCACAGCCACTTTGACACCGCCAAAACGATCCGGCATCCAGCCGAACAACACGCGCATAAGAACGAATGCGCCACCGAATGCGGTCAGCGTGAAACCCGCCATCGCCCAGCCGCGACTCATAAAGTAGAGCGAGACAAAGGTGCCAATCACCGCGAAACCGACGCCCTGCAGCGCCAGTCCAAGACCCGGCTTCCAGATTTGCCCTACCACGCTCCACAGCGAAGGACGCTCGCCTTTGTGCGCGGGCACTTTACGCACCGTGCCATTAAAGGCCCATGCCACCAGCGGCAGGAACATCGTCGTTCCCGCCAGCGCGGCAAAACCGAAATGGCTGTGGATCAGCAGACCCAGCGGAGCGCCTGCGGCGAGTGCCCCGTAGATAGCCATCCCGTTCCAGGACATCACTTTGCCTGACCGCGTCGGCCCGACCAGCCCCATGCCCCAGGTGAGCGTCCCGGTCAGCAGCTGGCTTTCGCCAAAACCGAGAATTAAGCGCCCAACAATCAGTAGCGCGAATTTATAGAGGGCATCCACCGGCAATAGTGCCGCCAGAAGCCAGGCGCCGCCCGCCAGCCCACAGGCAAACATCCCCTGTAACGCGGAGCGTTTTGCGCCATGCTGATCGGCCAGTCGCCCGGCATAGCCACGGGTTAGAACGGTGGCTAAAAACTGAATCCCCACCGCGACGCCCACCAGGGTATTGCCGTAGCCCAGCTCCTGATGCACAAATAAGGGGATTACCGGCAGCGGCAGGCCGACGGTCAAATAGGTAAGAAACACCGCGAACGCGATGCGAAACAGCGAGACATTCGCTGATGCCGTTTTTTCGGTTTGGGTTACTGCGGTCATGCGTTACTCCGAAATAAAGAGTAAGGCGGGGAAATGCCACGCCCCCTCTACCTGATGATCAGGATTAAGGTGCGTTGGTTGACGTTAAACGCTTACGCATTATCAAAATGATAATGTTGAAGCCGAAGTTTGCCTTTTCAGTCAACCGATTGTCAACGCATAAAAAAAGGAGCCCTCAGGCTCCTTTTTCACATCAGCGGAAAACTTACGCTTTCAGCTTACGCATTACCAGAGTGGCGTTGGTACCGCCGAAACCGAAGCTGTTAGACATGACGGTCGTCAGCGCCTGCTCAGTCGGTTTAGTGACGATGTTCAGGCCAGCAGCCTGCTCATCCAGCTCTTCAACGTTGATGCTTGGGGCGATAAAGCCGTGTTCCAGCATCAGCAGAGAGTAGATGGCTTCCTGCACGCCAGCGGCACCCAGAGAGTGACCGGTCATCGCTTTGGTTGCGGAGATTGCAGGGCTGTTGTCGCCGAAGACTTCGCGGATAGCACCCAGCTCTTTCACGTCGCCGACCGGAGTCGAGGTACCGTGGGAGTTCAGGTAGTCGATTGGGGTATCAACACCGTCCATCGCCAGCTTCATGCAGCGCACAGCGCCTTCACCTGATGGAGCAACCATATCTGCGCCATCGGACGTTGCGCCGTAGCCAACAACTTCTGCATAGATGTGTGCGCCACGCGCCAGAGCATGTTCCAGCTCTTCAACCACAACCATACCGCCGCCGCCAGCGATGATGAAACCATCACGGTGCGCATCATAAGTACGGGAGGCTTTTTCTGGTGTTTCGTTGTATTTGGTGGAGAGTGCGCCCATTGCGTCAAACTCACACGCCATTTCCCAGCACAGCTCTTCGCCGCCGCCAGCAAAGACGATGTCTTGTTTGCCCAGCTGGATCTGCTCAACCGCGCTGCCGATGCAGTGTGCAGAAGTTGCACACGCGGAGCTGATGGAGTAGTTCACACCGTGGATTTTGAACGGCGTTGCGAGGCACGCAGAAACTGCAGACGCCATCGCTTTGGTCACGACGTAAGGACCAACCGCTTTCAGGCCGCGCGGACTACGCATAGCGTCTGCGCCGAATACCTGAGATTTAGAAGAACCACCGGAACCTGCGATCAGGCCCACGCGCGGATTGTTCTGATAAACATCTTCTTTCAAACCAGCATCTTCAACAGCCTGCTGCATTGAGAGGTAAGCGTAGATAGAGGCATCGTTCATGAAACGGACCACTTTACGGTCAATCAGACCGGTGGTGTCCAGTTTGACGTTACCCCACACGTGGCTACGCATGCCTGAATCTTTGAATTCTTGAGAGAAAGTGATCCCCGAGCGTCCTTCACGCAGAGATTCCAGGACTTCCTGCTGGTTGTTACCGATGCTGGAAACGATGCCCAGGCCAGTAATCACTGCACGTTTCATTCAATACCTCTGTCATTCACACTAGTAAAGTTTCGAGTCGCACAATAGCGTACACTTGTACGCTGAACAAGTCCGATCAGCCAATTTCTGTGGAAATTTGCACCATCGGGCGCACATCGTTAAGATCGTGCCACTGCCTGTCAGACGAGTAACTTACGTGAAACAAAACGCCATACAACCCGCCAACCTTGAGTTCAATGCTGAGGGTACACCTGTTTCCCGAGATTTCGACGATGTCTACTTCTCTAATGATAACGGACTGGAAGAAACCCGTTATGTTTTCCTCGACGGTAACCAGCTTAGTGCCCGCTTCCCTGTGCATCCGCGCAGCCAGTTTGTGGTCGCGGAGAGCGGTTTTGGCACCGGATTAAACTTCCTCACCCTCTGGCAGGCGTTTGATCAGTTCTGCGAGGCGCATCCCGACGCTACGCTACAAAGATTACATTTCATCAGTTTCGAGAAATTCCCCCTCACCGCCCAGGATTTGACGCTTGCTCATCAACACTGGCCGGAACTGCGCGCCTGGGCCGAACAGCTACAGGCCCAGTGGCCGCAGCCGATCGGCGGGTGCCATCGTTTAGTGCTGGACAATGGGCGAGTGACGCTCGATCTGTGGCTCGGGGATATCAACGATCTGACGGATAAACTCGACGATTCACTGAATCAGAAAGTCGACGCCTGGTTTTTAGATGGCTTTGCCCCGGCGAAAAACCCGGATATGTGGAGCGAGAATTTGTTTGCGGCGATGGCGCGACTGGCCCGCCCTGGTGCGACGCTTGCCACCTTTACCTGCGCCGGATTTGTGCGCCGTGGTTTGCAGGACGCCGGTTTCACCATGCGTAAAACCAAAGGATTTGGCCGCAAGCGAGAAATGCTGACGGGCGTAATGGAACAGGATAATACTCAGCCTGCACGCACGCCGTGGTTTGCCCGCAGCGGCGCGGAAAAACGTGAAACGGCGATTATTGGCGGCGGTATTGCCAGCGTATTGTTGTCGCTCGCTCTGATTCAGCGCGGCTGGCAGGTGACTTTGTACTGCGCCGATCCCGCGCCCGCCGCAGGTGCCTCCGGCAATCGCCAGGGCGCGCTGTATCCCCTTCTTACCGCCCACGATCCGGCGCTCAGCCAGTTTTTCCCGGCGGCGTTTACCTTCGCCCGCCGTCTGTACGACGCCCTGCCGGTGAAATTTGACCATCAGTGGTGCGGCGTGACGCAGCTCGGCTGGGATGAAAAAAGCCAGCGCAAGATCGACCAGATGCTGAGCATGGGAATGCCCGCGCAAATTGCCACGGCAGTGGATGCGCAGCAGGTTCTGGAAAATAGCGGTTTGCCAACCGAATGCGGCGGTATTCATTATCCGCTGGGCGGCTGGCTGTGCCCGGCAGAGCTGACGGCGGCAGCCATGACACTTGCGCAGTCGCAGGGGCTGACCGTGCATTTTGGCTATCAACTTGAGTCGTTCGAGCGTCGGGACGACAGCTGGCAGCTGCGCTTTAGCAGTGGCTCAGAAGCGCTGCATTCCAGCCTGGTACTGGCAAACGGTCATCGCATTGGCGACTTCCCGCAGACAGAAAATCTACCGGTGTATCCGGTTGGCGGCCAGGTCAGCCATATTCCCACGACGCCCCAGCTGAAAAAACTACGCCAGGTTCTGTGCTACGACGGCTACCTGACACCGCAAAACCAGGCTAATGGTCATCATTGTATTGGCGCAAGCTATCATCGCGGTCAGACGGAAATTCAGTACAGCGAAGAAGATCAGCAGCAAAACCGCCAGCGCCTGATCGACTGCTTCCCGCAGGCGGAGTGGGTAAAAGAGGTCGATGTTAGCGACGCGAATGCGCGCTGCGGTATTCGCTGCGCCACCCGCGATCATCTGCCGATGATTGGCAATGTACCGGATTACGCCGCGACGCTTACCACCTATGAGGATCTGGCTGAAAACCAGGAATCAGCAGCCAGTGCACCTGTGCATCCAAACCTGTTTATGCTCGGTGCGCTGGGTTCGCGCGGATTGTGTACCGCCCCGCTGGCGGCAGAAATTCTGGCTTCGCAGATGAGTGAAGAACCGATCCCGATGGACGGCGTTACGCTGGCAGGACTGAACCCGAATCGACTGTGGGTACGGAAATTATTGAAGGGTAAGTTAGTTAAACTGGGTGCGGCCTGATGCCCTCACCCCGGCCCTCTCCCACGGGAGAGGGAGAAAACATTAAAAACGACAACTGGCGTTGCCGTTTTGCTTTTACCTTGTGCGGCCTGATGCCCTCACCCCGGCCCTCTCCCACGGGAGAGGGAGAAAACACTAAAAACGACAACCAAAGGTTGTCGTTTTGCTTTTACCTCGCAGCGCCACCGGGCAAAACATTTACTTCAGATTCGCCTGCTGGAACAAATTGTCCCACATGCCCAGCACCAGAGACTGGTCACGCGGCGAAAGCTCACCCGCCTGAATCGCTTTTTCCAGACCACGGCTCACTTCAGCGTGGACCGCTTCAGGTGAGTGATCGTCGCCTGCTTCAAGTTCCGCAACGGCAAGCGTCAGGTGACCACGCAGATAACCGCTGGCAAACAGTTCATCGTCACTGGCATGTTCCACCATGTCATCAATTAACGCCAGAATGCGTGATTCAAATTCTGCGATCATCTTCTTTCCTCAGTTAAGATCTTCCGGCCACGGGAAGAGTTCCGCCTTTAATTCCGGCGTGTGGTAATAATTCTGTAGTGCCTTGATGAAACGCGCCGGTCGCTCCGGGATGCCTTTCTCAAGATATTCCATCACCTGCGCGTGAACGCGGCGCTGGAAGGTAATGCGATCCGGCTCGCAATCCCCTTCGAGATTGTCGCAGCTGACGTTGAACGGGAAACCTGCCGCCACGCAAAACAGCCAGTCGAAGGCCTGCGGTTTAACTTCCACATCTTCAAACTGCCCTTGCGTCGTGGCATCACGCCCGTCCGGACAATACCAGTAACCAAAATCCACCAGCTCGCGGCGTGCTTTCCCGGCGATACACCAGTGGGAAATTTCATGCAGACCGCTGGCATAAAAGCCGTGCGCAAAGACGATCCGGTTGTACGGCGCGTCGGCATCAGCAGGAAGATAGATCGGTTCGTCGTCGCCTTTAATCAGACGGGTATTAAAATCATCAGCAAAACAGCCGTCGAAGATCTCAATCAGCTGCTCATATTTATGCGTACTGTTCATTAGTTCATCCCCAACCAGTGGAGGATCTCCTGTCCGTGGCTGTCATAAAGAAGTTTGGCACTCATCACCGCCGACACAATCACAATCATCGGGCGAATAAGCTGTTGCCCTTTGCTCAATACCAGACGCGAGCCGACGCGCGCGCCTAAAAACTGCCCGACCATCATCACAAAGCCGGTCGCCCAAATCACCTTGCCGCCAATAATAAACAGCAGCAGACCGCCGAGGTTCGAAGTAGCGTTGAGCACTTTGGCGTGGGCGGTGGATTTAGCGAGATTAAAACCGGCCAGCGTGACAAACGCCAGCGCATAAAACGAACCCGCGCCAGGGCCGAAGAAGCCATCGTAAAAACCGACGCAACCCCCGGCAATGAGGGCAAACGGCAGGCCGTGCAAGCGACGTTGTCTGTCCTCTTCACCCAATTTTGGCATCAGTAAAAAATAGAGACCAATGCATATCACAAGGATTGGTAAAATCTGGCGCAAAATGTCCGACTGCACGTGCTGGACCAGCAGCGCACCGCTGGTAGAGCCGATAAAGGTCATCAGAATATTGAGTTTCTGATCGGCAAGGCTGACCACTTTACGACGAATAAAGTAGATCGACGCGGAAAGCGAACCGCCGCAGGCTTGAAGCTTATTGGTCGCCAGCGCCTGAGCCGGACTCATGCCCGCCGCCAGCAGCGCAGGCACCGTGAGCAATCCGCCTCCACCCGCCAGCGCATCGATAAATCCCGCCAGCATCGCGACAAAAAACAGCACCACCAGCAACAGCGGCGACACCATAAACAGATCGACGAAATTATCCATTACAGTACATGCTCATCCAGTAGCGCCTGGCAGGAAGGCGGCAACGGAGGCGGTGTCTTCTTCTCAGGCTTGGTGGTTCCAGGTTTTGCTGGCTCAAACCAGCTCTGCAGCTCGGCTCCGCAGCCATCTCCCGGCGGCGGTAACGGCTGATCTTCACATTCGAGGCTGTTCGCCGGGCAACGCAGACGCACGTGCATATGCGCACGATGCTGGAACCACGGGCGCACTTTACGCAGCCAGTCGCGATCCGTTCCGGCATCGAGGCACAGCTGCTGTTTGATCGCCGGGTTCACGAAGATGCGCGTGACGTCGTTATCTTTTGCAGCCAGTTTGATCATGCTGGAAACGTCCGGCGACCACAGGGATGGCACTACGCTTTTGCCATCGCGCGCCACTAAATCCAGCGCCTGCGGTTTCAGCAGTTGCGCGGAGCTCCAGCGTGTTTTCGGCAATTGCAGGAAGATATCAACATCCAGACCGGACTGATGGCTGGCGTGACCACCGTTGAAGCGACCGCCCGCTGGCATTCCCATATCGCCAATCAGCATCGTCCCCATCCCCAGGTTGTGCACCTGGTTACCCAGACGCTGGATAAACAGCACCAGATCCGGATGACCAAAGTAACGACGCTGGTCGGTGCGCATCACCTGATAGGTATCAGATTGCAGCGGTAAATCTTGCGCGCCCACAATACAACCGTTGGCAAACGCGCCGATCGACTGGGCGCTGCCCGCGATCGGATGGGTAATTTTCTGCCACGGGGTGGCTGCCAGACTGGCTCCGCTGGCGAGCATTGCCAGCAGAGCAATAGCGGTTTTTTTCATGTTTACCAGCGTGGAAGAGGGGCTGTAACGTCCGCATTCTGCGCGCGCTGGCGCAGGAAATGATCCATCAGCACAATCGCCAACATCGCTTCTGCGATCGGCACCGCACGGATACCCACACACGGGTCGTGACGCCCTTTGGTGATCATCTCAACTTCTTCGCCAGAGCGGTTAATAGTGCGCCCCGGAACGGTAATGCTGGAGGTTGGTTTCAGCGCAATGTTGGTCACAATTTGCTGTCCGCTGCTGATACCGCCCAGAATGCCGCCCGCGTGGTTGCTCTGGAAACCGTCTTTGGTGATTTCGTCGCGGTTCTGGCTGCCGCGCAGCGCCACCACGTCAAAACCGTCGCCAATCTCAACGCCCTTCACCGCATTGATGCTCATCATCGCGTGGGCGATGTCTGCATCAAGGCGATCGAAGACCGGTTCACCGAGGCCCGGCGGAACGCCGTCTGCCACCACGGTCACTTTCGCGCCGATGGAGTCGCCCTCTTTTTTCAGGCCGCGCATCAGTTCGTCCAGCGCATCAATTTTGTCGGCATCCGCGCAGAAGAACGGGTTCTGTTCGACCAGATCCCAGTCTTTGATCGCCAGTGGAATGTCGCCCATCTGGGTCAGGCAGCCGCGGATCACGATGCCAAATTTCTGCGCCAGATATTTTTTAGCGATAGCGCCTGCGGCCACACGCATGGCGGTTTCACGCGCCGAAGAGCGCCCGCCGCCGCGATAGTCGCGAAAACCGTATTTTTGTTCGTAGGTGTAATCAGCGTGTCCTGGGCGGAAAACGTCTTTAATCGCGCCGTAGTCCTGGGAACGCTGATCGGTATTTTCAATCAGCAGACCGATACTGGTGCCGGTGGTGCGGCCCTCGAAAACGCCGGAGAGAATTTTGACCTGGTCAGGCTCGCGACGCTGCGTGGTGTAGCGCGAGGTCCCCGGACGGCGACGATCGAGATCGTGCTGTAAATCGGCTTCGGTCAGTTCAATGCCAGGCGGAACACCGTCCACGATGCAACCCAGCGCCAGGCCGTGAGACTCACCGAAAGTGGTTACACGGAATAATTGTCCAATACTGTTTCCTGCCATCACGGCTCCGTTGTCGTTGTTCTGTTTTTGAGCAATGTGAAACGGGCCGAAGCCCGTTGGATTAATCTTTATAGATGCTGAAGTATTCGCGCGCGGCGATGAGCTGCACTTTGGTCAGCATGAAGACGCCTTCGCCACCGTTGTCAAATTCAAGCCAGGTGAACGGCACGTCCGGGTACTGCTCCATCAGATGTACCATGCTGTTACCGACTTCACAAATCAGAATGCCGTCATCGGTCAGATAATCCGGCGCACAGGCCAGAATGCGGCGCGTCAGCTTCAGGCCGTCAGACCCGGACGCCAGGCCGAGTTCTGGCTCGTGGCGATATTCGTTTGGCAGATCGGACATATCTTCTGCATCAACGTACGGCGGGTTGGTGACAATCAGGTCATATTGCAGTTTTGGCAAGTCACGGAACAGATCGGAGCGGATTGGCGTGACGTGATGAATCAGACCGTGTTCTTCGATGTTGTGTTCGGTAACGGCCAGCGCGTCGGTGGAGATATCCACCGCGTCGACTTCCGCTTCCGGGTAGGCGTACGCGCAGGCAATCGCGATACAGCCGCTGCCGGTACACATATCCAGAATGTGTTGCGGCTGATGGTCGATCAGACCCGCGAAGTGGTTGTTGATCAGCTCGCCAATCGGTGAGCGCGGCACCAGCACACGTTCATCAACATAGAATTCGTGGCCGCAGAACCAGGCTTTATTGGTGAGATAAGCGACCGGAATGCGTTCGTTAACGCGGCGAATCACGCGCTCAACGATGCGATGTTTTTCGCTGGAGGTCAGACGTGCTGTGCGCATGTCCTCTGGAATATCCAGCGGCAGATACAGGGACGGCAGAACCAGTTGAACCGCCTCATCCCACGGATTGTCCGTACCATGACCGTACCAGATGTTGGCGGCGCTAAAGCGGCTGACGGACCAACGCAACATGTCCTGAATGGTATGCAGTTCGTTTACTGCTTCATCGACAAAAATTTTATCCATTATTCTCTCCAGGGCATGCTTGCTTAATTTTCGGCGGCTAGTTTGCCATGAAGACGGCGATAAATCAGCACTGCGAGGGCGTGGGATAGGTGAAAAAATGCGTTTTGCTTGCGGCTCGCTCAGGTAAACTAAGGGAAATAAGAGATGAGACGGACTAATGAAAAAGAAAATGCCGCTTAGCGAGGAGGATCAGACGCTCTTTCGCCAGCTCATGAGCGGGACGCGCAAAATCACTCAGGACACGATTGTCCACCGCCCGATCCGCAAAAAAGTGACCGAAGTGCCAGTGAAACGGCTGCTGCAGGAACAGGCCGATAACAGCCACTATTTTTCAGACGAATTTCAGCCGTTGCTGAACACCCAGGGCGCGGTGAAATATGTGCGGGAAGATGTCAGCCATTTTGAGCTGAAAAAGTTACGTCGCGGGGATTATTCGCCAGAGCTGTTTCTCGATCTGCACGGTCTGACGCAGATGCAGGCAAAGCAGGAATTGGGCGCGCTGATTGCGGCGTGTCGTCGCGAGCACGTGTTTTGCACCTGTGTGATGCACGGCCACGGGAAGCATATTCTTAAGCAACAAACGCCGTTGTGGCTGGCTCAGCATCCACACGTGATGGCTTTTCATCAGGCGCCAAAAGAATACGGCGGAGATGCCGCGCTACTGGTGTTGATTGAAGTTGAAGAGTGGCAGCCACCGGAGCTGCCCTGACAGGCAGGCGGGTGGCACAGGCTACCCGCCAGATCATTCGTCACGTCAGATAGCTTTTGCCATCTTCAAATTGCACGGACTCATTTGCCAGTTAAATACCCCTTTGCCGCTTTCGTCGAGGGTGACGTTAGCAATGGCCGAGGTAGTAAACATCGGTGGCGTTTCGCCGGGGCACAGTTCAGACACCAGGTAGCCGACCAGCGGCAGATGGGAAATCACCAGTGCAGAAGCGACACCTTCATTGCACAGCGCCTGAAGATAAGCGCTGACAAGACCCACATCGCCGCACGGAGTGAGTTCAGGAAGAACATCCACGCCTTTAGGCAGGTTCATACATTCCCCTACCACATCCAGCGTCTGCTCGGCCCGCAGGAAAGGGC
Organism: Lelliottia sp. 7254-16; assembly: GCF_002922995.1. Lineage (NCBI taxonomy): Bacteria > Pseudomonadati > Pseudomonadota > Gammaproteobacteria > Enterobacterales > Enterobacteriaceae > Lelliottia > Lelliottia sp. 7254-16. The sequence continues at coordinate 37,559 of NZ_PQVS01000019.1, read as the reverse complement.
TCACCAGTACACGATCGATATCCACTTTTTGGCCCTTGAGCCAGGTCGCCATTTGACGGGATTCGTCACAGCCACAGGTGGTCAAAGGACGAACAGAGTCACTGGCAGCATCGAGTGCCGCGTCGCCGTGACGCATGATAAAAACTTGCATATTGCACCGCTTTTGTTAACCAGGATCACCGGCGTTGACTACCCGCTATAACAGCAAAAAAGGTAGAAAACCCGATGGCCGGGCATTGTGCCTGATCCATCTGATGAATGAAACGCTGTTTTTTACCTTAATGGTGTAAGTATAGTCAATATCTGTTTACAAAATCACCAAAACAGGTTCATTCACCGTTGGATATACTCTTGTTGGACCTTAAGTTACGAGGTCAGTTTCCTCTGTCGGCCAAAAGTGCAGATTATTTTCTGCCATCCGCATTAAAGGTTCACACGGGGTAAACCGCGGACCATAAAGCGATGCCAGACGCTGCAATATTGCCACAACTTCACCCGCGCCCAGACTATCCATATAGCGGAACGGGCCACCCAGGAAAGGTGGAAAACCAATGCCAAACACGGCGCCAATATCGCCGTCTCGCGCACTTCTAACGACCTGCTCGTCAAAACAACGAGCCGCTTCGTTGAGCATCATCATGACGCAGCGCTCAGCACATTGCTGTGCTGACAGTTTCCCCTGGCCGCTGGCGCGAATAAGCCCATAAACCGAGGGGTCGACCTGTTTCTTGCTTTTACGCCCTTTAACTGCGTAAAGATAGAAGCCGCGTCCATTTTTTCTGCCTTTGCGATCGTCATTCAGGATCGTAGAAACAATGTTTGCAGGCGGGCTAAAACGTTCTCCATAAGCCGCTTCTAACACAGGTATAATTTTAGTGCCTGTGTCTATTCCAACCTCATCCAAAAGTTGGATTGGGCCGACAGGAAAACCAAACTTCACTAAAGCTTCATCGATGTGATCGATTTTCTCGCCTTCGGTCAGCAGCCGCATGGCCTCATTAATATAAGGCGCGAGAATACGGTTGACGTAAAAGCCGGCCTTATCGGCCACCACAATCGGCGTTTTTCCCTGCAACTTAGCGAGCTTCACCACCGTTGCCACCGTTTGTGCGCTGGTTGATGCATGGGGAATAACCTCCACCAGCGGCATTTTTTCGACCGGACTAAAGAAGTGCAAACCGATTACTTGCTCCGGGCGTGCTGCTTTCTCCGCAATATCGCCAATCGGCAACGACGACGTGTTTGAGGCAAAAATGGTGTGCGGCGCGCAGTGCTGCTCCACTTCCGCGACCATCTGCTGCTTGAGATTCAGATCTTCAAACACGGCTTCAATCACCACATCACGATGCTGAAAACCGCTGTAATCGGTGGTGCCGGAAATCAGCGCCAGTTCTTTGTCGCGTTCACTGGCTTTGATATGGCGGCGTTTGACCTTTTGATCAAGGTGCTGCCAGCTGTATTGCAGGGCATGGTTGATGCCCTTGGGATTGATGTCTTTAATACGTACCGGCAATTTGCCTTTGCTGGCTGTCACGAATGCAATTCCACCGCCCATCAACCCACCGCCGAGCACACCAATGGCAGTGAGCGGCGCAGGAGAAGCATCACTTCCAGGATCTTTTTTCACGTCGGTACTGGCAAAGAAAATGCTGCGCAACGCCTGAGATTGCGGCGTCATTGCCAGCTCACCAAAGGCTTTGGCCTCTGCCGCATAGCCACTGCTGCTGCCCTGCGACAGACCGGTTTCAATTACACTCAGAATACGTTTGGTCGCCGGGTAGTTGCCTTTGGTTTTTTGCTCGGTTTTCTTGCCAACCATATTAAACAGCAGCGCGCGCCCAAGCGGCCCTGCCAGAATACGTTCACGTACCGGCAAATGACGACTGGCCTGACGCCCTTTTAACGCCAGCTCAACTGCCGCTTCCAGCAGAATCGAGTGCGGAACCACTTCGTCCACCAGCCCGGCTTTTAATGCCTGACGAGGGCGCAGCTGTTTACCGGTCAGAATCATCTCCAGCGCAGTACTCACACCAATCAGGCGCGGCAAACGTTGGGTTCCCCCTGAACCCGGTAACAGTCCAAGCTGCACTTCAGGCAGGCCGAGTACGGTTTTCCCATCATCCGTGCAAATTCGGCTGTGGCAGGCCAACGCCAGCTCCAGACCGCCGCCAAGACACGCGCCGTGGATCGCCGCGATCACCGGGATCGGCAATCCGTGGATCTCAGCCATGATCTGCTGTCCCTGACGAGCGAGCTCTTCGGCCTCCATCGCACTATTGGCGCGGGCGATCATATTAATATCCGCACCTGCGATGAAATTGTCGGGTTTCGCGGAAATAAAAATCAGGCCGCGAATCTCTTTGTTTTCACGAATTTGCTTGAGGATAGCGCGCACCTGAACGCCAAACTCGGCTTTCAGGGTATTCATTTTTTCGCCCGGCACGTCGATGGTGACGACGGCGATATTGTCCAGACGGACTTTCAGGGAAAAAGCGGAAGTCGTTTCCATTATTCAGCCTCCAGAACCATCGCCGCACCCAGGCCACCCGCTGCGCAGGCGGTAACCAGACCAAAACCGCCGCCGCGACGGCGAAGTTCATGCAGCGTTTGGGTGATCATACGTGCGCCGGTAGCCGCAAACGGGTGGCCGTAAGCGATGGAGCCGCCCAGCACGTTAAATTTGCTTTCGTCCACTTCGCCGGTGGCATGAGCGCGGCCCAGCACGTCGCGGGCAAAGCGTTCGCTGGCCAACAGTTGCAGGTTCGCGAGCGTTTGTGCGGCAAAGGCTTCGTGCATATCGATCAGGGTTAAATCAGCCATCGTTAATCCGGCGCGTTCGAGCGCCAGTGGAGTAGACCATGCCGGCCCCAGCAGCATGTCCTGCCAGACGTCGATAGCGGTGAATGCATAGCTGCGCAGATAACCCAGCGGAACCAAACCCAGCTCTTTAGCGCGGGACTCCGTCATCAGGATCACTGCTGCCGCACCGTCGGTGAGCGGCGTGCTATTCGCCGCTGTAACGGTACCGTGTTTGCGGTCAAACGCCGGACGCAACTTTGCATAATCCGCTAGCGTTGAGTTCCCGCGAATGTTGTTATCTTCAACGAGAGGCTCACGAAATGGCGGAATGTAGGCCGTCATGACTTCGTCGGCGAGTTTGCCCTCTGACCACGCCAGCGCCGCGCGTTGATGTGAACGATGCGCCAACGCATCCTGCTGTTCGCGCGTAATGCCGTACGTTTTTGCCATTTGCTCGGCGGTATCGCCCATTCGCAGGCCGGTAGAGTATTCCGCAACCGCAGGCGGCACAGGCGCGAGATCGCGCAGGCGAAGACGTGAGAAAAGTTTGAGGCGCTGCCCCATCGTGCGAGCTTTGTTGACGTCTACCAGCACGCGAGCCAGCTTTTTACTGACGCCAATTGGCAGAACGGACGAGGAGTCAGCCCCGCCCGCAATGCCCGCACGAATAGTCCCGGTGAGCAGGCTTTCCGCCACGTTGGCGACGGCCTGGAAGCTGGTCGCACAGGCACGGCTGACGCTGTAGGCGTCCGTATGGACGTTCATGCCGGTGCCGAGCACGATTTCGCGGGCGATGTTGGGCGCTTCGGGCATTTGAACCACCTGCCCAAACACCAGCTGTTCGATAACCTCAGGGGGTATTTCGCTGCGTGCCAGCATCTCCCCCACCACCATTTTCCCCAGATCGACAGCCGGTATTCCGTGAAATGCCGTCGCCTGACGTGCAAACGGAGTACGCAATCCACTGACAATGGCAATGCGATCACCCTGACGGGTGACGAGCGGTAATGCCTGACTCATAACAGTCCCCTGTAAATAACCTATGCGCAAAGTGGTCTGACCTGATAACAGTTTTAACCATATTTTTACATTGAGCCAATCGGGGAAGCAAAAAATTGCGAGGTAAGGCACAGAGAAGAAAAAGAAAATGCCCCTGCATAGCAGAGGCATTTGAGATGTTTTTTATCGGGTAGCGCTTCGCTTACCCGACCTACAATTTCGTAGGCCGGGTAAGGCAAAGCCGCCACCCGGCATAATTACTTAGAAAATTAACGCAGACCGAGCTGGAAAATCAGCGTTTCGGCTTCACACGCAAAAATGAAATCGATGTCGAGTTGCACACCGCCTTCCACTTCCGTGAAGGTCGATTTGATTTCACAAGGATCGGATTCCACGTCGCGCGCGCGTTTCGTCAACGCGGTCAGGGTTTCTTCAGCATCCGAACGTTTGCTAAATACACGGCTGTAAGACGCGGTGCAATCGGTGTTATCCATAATGGTACCGACATCCATACAGCAGCAAACCGGGGTTTCATCAGCACTGCATTTACTCATAGCTCAAGTTCCTCTGCGTTTTCGCGCACGGCGCGAGATAAATACGTTGCTGATATTTTACGCCCTGGCTGAAGGTCTCTCCAGCCGTTAATGGCGCAAATGGGGATAAGTGACCGATATCACACTAAAAAATGATCTGGCGCAAAAATCACCCTTTCTGATGAGTGCGGGTGGTCGCATTTTTGCCACATAGATCTCGTTTCAAAAAACATCTTTGAAAAACTTCAGAAACAAACTTGCAACATCCCATCTGGTCCGACCTATACTCTCGCCACTGGTCTGATTTCTAAGTGTTACCACAGACCCTACACTTCGCGCTCCTGTTACTGTATGTAACATATATTGCATAAAAATAACTCAATGAGGTTATGGTCATGAGCCAGAAAACCCTGTTCAAAAAGACTGCGCTGGCAGTCGCAGTGGCAATCGTATCAACGTCCGCCTGGTCAGCGGGCTTCCAGCTTAACGAATTTTCTTCCTCTGGCCTTGGCCGTGCATATTCCGGGGAAGGCGCCATTGCCGATGACGCAGGCAACGTGAGCCGTAACCCGGCGCTGATCACCATGTTTGATCGCCCTACCTTCTCTATGGGTGCCGTCTATATCGATCCCGATGTCAACGTCACCGGGAAATCCAATTTAACCGGGCAGAGTGCTAACCAGGACAACATCGCGCCAGTCGCCTGGGTTCCTAACATGCACTTTGTTATGCCAATCAACGATCAGTTTGGTTGGGGTGCGTCTGTGACCTCCAACTACGGTCTGGCAACAGAATTTAACGACAGCTACGCGGCCGGCATTTACGGCGGCAAGACCGACCTGCAGACCATCAACCTGAACCTGAGCGGTGCTTATCGCCTGGACAGCAACTGGAGCTTCGGTGTGGGCTTTGATGCTGTTTACGCAAAAGCGAAAATTGAACGCTATGCAGGTTCCCTCGGCCCTCTGCTGGCGAGTCAGCTGCAAGGCCGGGTTCCACCCTCCATGCTGGACGGCATTAGCTCTCCAGACGACCAGATCGCGTACCTGAAAGGCGACGAGTGGGGCTTCGGCTGGAACGCAGGCATCCTGTATGAGCTGGACAAAAACAACCGTTGGGGCTTCACCTACCGTTCAGAAGTCAAAATCGACTTCGACGGCGACTATAAAAGCTCCATCGATCCGAACCTGAGCAACATCTTTGCCAGCATGGGTCTGACCGGCCTGCCAGCAGGTACCGGCGGCAGAACCCAGAACGGCGCACTGACGCTGAACCTGCCTGAAATGTGGGAAGTGTCTGGTTATAACCGCGTTGCACCGCAGTGGGCTATTCACTACAGCCTGACCTACACCAGCTGGAGCCAGTTCCAGGAACTGAAAGCGACCGGCAACGACGGCCAGACGCTGTTCTATAAAGATGAAAGCTTCAAAGATGCTTATCGTATCGCGCTGGGTACTACCTACTACTACGATAAGAACTGGACCTTCCGTACCGGTATCGCGTTCGATGACAGCCCAGTTCCGGCTGACAAGCGTTCCATCTCTATCCCGGATCAGGACCGTCTGTGGCTGAGCGCCGGTATGACTTATGCGTTTAACGACGATGCATCTATCGATGTGGGCGCGTCTTATATGCACGGTCAGAACGTCAGCTTCACCGAGGGCGAAGGCCCTGCAGCGTACACCTTCAAATCTGAAGGTAAAGCCTGGCTGTTCGGTACCAACTTCAACTACGCGTTCTAAAAGCGTCGTTATTAAAAAAGGTGAGCATTTGCTCACCTTTTTTATTTATTCTTTATCTATCTCAGAAAGCTCATTCTCGATAGCCTTGGCGTTCGGATTATCTTCTGGTTTCAGCTTGCCGCCGCTAGCAATGAAGTCATGATTCTGGAAGTAGGCTTCGCGGACCATAATGTACGGGTCGGAAGACTGACGCAGCAGGCCGTCCGAATCCAGCAGTTGAGCGCGGGTCTCGATACCTTCCACGGTCCATTTGCCAATCGACAGCGGCCAGGTCAGCCACGACAGCACCGGATAAAGGGTATCGACCATGTCGCCACCGTCATCACGAATCGTAAAGCTGCCATAAAACGGCAATTGCATATACGGACCGTAACCGACGCCATAGCTGCCGAGTGTGCTACCAAAGCGATGCGGCTGCTCACGCTGCAACTTCTGATTCGCCATTCCCGCCACATCAATAAAGCCACCCATCCCTAACAGGCTGTTCAGGAAGAAGCGGGTGAAATGCACCATCCCCTGATACGGATCGCCCTGCAGGAAGAAGTTCACCATGACAGCAGGCTCTTCCAGGTTACTGGTGAAGTTGCTCAGACCATTTCGAGCCGGTTGCGGAACGTAATCACGCCATGCCACAGCAACCGGACGAACCAGATACGGGTCCAGCACGTTGTAGTTAAAGCTATACATGGATCGGTTGAACCCTTCTAAGGGATCGGAGCGCCCTGTTTGCTCGCCCGAGCTGGCACAGCCCACGAGCAACGTGGTGCCCAGCGCAAGCGCCGACAGCCGAAGTTTCATATATTTCTCCCTGTTAGTATGGCTATCGTTGACTGCCATCCGAAACGGAACGCCGCGCGCTCCGCTAACATACGTGCAAGTGATTGTAACAGCACGTTTCTGGATGTCCACGCACACAGTGACGGGCAGTCAGCTGCCATCACTCTGATCTCAGCATAGCCTGGCTTTTTCATTTCATTTCTTTGCCAATTTTATCCTGTGTCAGAGGTCGATGTATCACGTTTATTGCCATTGCCAGGAAAATAAGAGCATCCCCACGGGCAATGGCCGGAAAACCGCTACGATTACTGTTATGACAACGCAGCGAGACGCTTCTGATGGACGAACTGAACGCAGAAAAAATCGATAAACATACCGATGAGCTGGAAGTGGAAAGCGAAGAAAAACAGCACGGGGGCAAAATCGAGGTCGATGAGGACCGGCTTCCCTCACGGGCGATGGCGATCCACGAACATATCCGTCAGGACGGCGAAAAAGAGCTTGAGCGCGATGCGATGGCGTTACTGTGGTCAGCCATTGCCGCCGGGCTGTCGATGGGGGCATCGCTACTGGCAAAAGGGATATTCCACGTCCAGCTAGAAGGCGTGCCGGGCGGGTTTCTGATTGAGAATCTGGGCTACACCTTTGGGTTTGTGATTGTCATTATGGCGCGCCAACAGCTGTTTACTGAGAACACAGTCACAGCAGTTCTGCCCGTTATGCAAAAGCCAACGTGGGGGAACTTCGGGCTTCTGATGCGCCTGTGGAGCGTGGTGCTGCTGGGGAATATCATCGGCACGGGCGTCGCCGCCTGGGCGTTCGAGTATATGCCAATATTTGATGAGCCTACCCGTGATGCGTTTGTCAAAATCGGCATGGACATCATGAAGAACACCCCGCTCGAAATGTTCTCCAACGCCATTATCTCTGGCTGGATCATCGCCACTATGGTCTGGATGTTCCCCTCTGCCGGGGCTGCCAAAATCGTGGTGATTATCCTGATGACCTGGCTGATCGCGCTGGCAGACACCACCCATATTGTCGTCGGCACGGTGGAAGTTCTGTATCTGGTGTTCAATGGCACCCAACACTGGAGCGATTTTTTCTGGCCTTTCGCCCTGCCAACGCTGGCGGGTAATATCTGTGGCGGAACCTTTATCTTTGCCCTGCTGAGCCATGCACAAATCCGCAATGATATGTCCAACAAGCGTAAGGCTGAGCTGAAGGAAAAGGAAAAATCTCAGCAAAACAACGTCGAAAATCCAAAAAAAGCGGATTAAACGGCGACTCTTTAAGCAGTCAGGCGGTATCGAGCTTAACGCTAAGTATAAATAGGGCTATACTCGTGCCGCTTCGTCCCCTTAGTTAAATGGATATAACGAGCCCCTCCTAAGGGCTAGTTGCAGGTTCGATTCCTGCAGGGGACACCATCCCTGTCTCTCCCAAGCTCTACCCAACTCAACAAAACCCCATTATAATCAGCAATAGCCCCACCTATCCTGCAAGCCGACATCAACCGATATCTACCCAACTAAACGTAAATCAATTGATGCTTGGGGGCCTTTGTGGGGGCTTGCCGTGTTCAATTAAAATTGAGGCCCCCAAATGCCACTTAATGCTCGTCAGGTTGATACTGCAAAACCTAAAGATAAAATCTACAAACTTGCCGATGGTGGCGGGATGTATCTCCAAATTAATGTTAATGGTTCCAAATACTGGCGCATGAAGTATCGGTTTGCAGGCAAAGAGAAAAAATTATCTTTCGGGACTTATCCTGACGTTTCTCTTTCTGATGCTCGCTCAAAACGGGAAGATGCCAGGAAAACTCTGGCTGCGGGTAATGATCCCGGTGAGCTTAAGAAAGCGGAAGAGCTTGCTAAAAAAATGTCTATTGAAAATACCTTCGAGTCTATTGCGACTGAATGGTATAGAGCAAAAGTCCAGGGCTGGTCAAAAAGTTATGCTGATTATGTCGATCGAGCCTTTAAGAACAATGTTTTCCCCTTTATAGGTTCTCGACCAGTTAACGAGATAAAACCCCTTGAACTTCTGTCTGTTTTGCAACGAATCGAAAAACGTGGCGCGCCTGAGTTAGCCAGTAAGGTCCGCCAGCGGTGTGGCGAAGTTTTCCGATACGCAATTGTGACGGGCCGAGCTGAGTACAATCCAGCCCCCGATCTCGCAAGCGCTTTACAAGGATATGAAAAGCGACACTATCCATTCTTGCAGTCTTCCGAACTACCCGAATTTCTCAACAAATTATCTGAGTACACAGGAAGTTTTATTACGCTACAGGCAACCCGTTTGCTTATGTTGACAGGTCTAAGAACTGTTGAATTACGTATGGCTGAATGGAGTGAAATTGATTTTGATAATCATATCTGGGAAATACCAAAAACCAGAATGAAGATGAAAAGGGCCCATTTGGTGCCACTATCACGTCAATCACTAGAGGCTCTTCACCAACTGAAACAGATCACCGGTCGTTACCAACTCATTTTTTCTGGACGAAACGATGTCAATAAACCGATGAGCGAAGCCAGTATTAACATGGTCCTGAAGCGAATTGGGTATGACAAAAGGGCTACAGGGCATGGTTTCCGACACACAATGAGCACCATCCTTCATGAACAGGGTTTCAATACTTCGTGGATTGAAATGCAGTTGGCTCACACGGATAAAAACAGCATTCGTGGAATCTACAATCATGCTCAGTACCTAGAGGGCAGACGCGAAATGATGCAATGGTATGCTGATTATATCGATGACCTCGCAACCGGTCCAGAGTAGAAGATTGAATACCCCTCCCATTGGCCCGGTAATTAAGACCGGGCCAATGCTTTCCTGCAGTACCTACTGACCACTCTCCTTTTTCGATGATCAGATAGTATAAAATGGACCGCCACCGGGGCCTCGAACCCCGCACCTGCAACATCAGTATCAGTATCAGTATCAGTATCAGTATCAGTATCAGTATCAGTATCAGTATCAGTATCAGTATCAGTATCAGTATCAGTATCAGTATCACCGGCTCTATCCTGCTGAGCTAGTGGCGGTATTTAGATCTTATCAATGTCGTATAAATTATTACTCATAGCTCATTTTCCCCGCAACCACTCTATATTAACCATTTATTTCTCACAAATTCATAGTGTTAAAGTTGTTTCAATACTCATTTCAAAAGGTACCAATATTTATTGTGCTACTGCAGCGAGTATGCCAGTGCTCTTATTTATTAGCGCTCTAATGCTGAAAAAGTAAATTGCAAAGAAGCGTCTTCTTTGGTAAGAAAGGTAAGCATTGAAAAATAAGATAAATCTGAGCAAAAAAAGTCACACCACACAATGCACTATATTTTTCAGCGCAGGAAATATTTTCGACTGCTCAAGTTATATTCATTTAAGAGTCATACAACGTCCATATAACACATATCTAAATTGTTCCTCAGTAATTTTGCGTACAGGGATCTTTATGAACATTGCTCTAACCAAAGTATCAGAAAATGAAATCAAATCCCTGATTAGCGCCTCCAGTAGAGGCCCTGTCTTAAGAGCACGCAACCTTAGTAAGGCCTGGCCCAGGCAACCTTACCTGCTGAAGAATATCAATTTTGATCTTTATGCTGGTGAGATGGCTGGGGTTATTGGCAAGTCTGGATCCGGTAAATCAACCCTGCTTCAGCTACTAAATGGAATGCAATCCATTAGTGGCGGAGAAATCCTTAGCCATTATGATGCTGGCAAGTTGATTGATATCACAAAATTAAAACGTCGAGCCCTAACAAGCTGGCGCAGCCGGTGTAGCATGATTTTTCAGGACTATTGTCTCGTCCCGCGTCTAGATGTCTTGACCAATGTCATGTTAGGTCGACTGCACCATACTTCTACGCTCAAATCCCTTTTCAATCTATTTTCTGAAGCCGACCGGTCTCGTGCAATATCTTTGCTGGAGTGGATGAACATGTTGCCCTATGCGTTACAGCGAGCAGAATACCTCTCTGGCGGTCAGATGCAGCGCGTGGCCATTTGTCGGGCGCTAATGCAAAATCCAAATATTTTATTGGCCGACGAGCCCGTGGCCGCACTGGATCCAGCAAACACTCACCTGATTATGAGCGCTCTCTGCAAAATAGCCGGACAAGGTGTCGCCGTAATGGTCAATCTCCATTCCCCGGAACTGGTTAAAAAGTATTGTTCGCGCGTTATTGGCATTGCTGGTGGACAAATCATCTTCGACGGGCCGCCCTCAGGGCTGAATGCTAAAATTCTGCACCAGTTGTACAACGAAAAAGATTAACTACTTAATTCATTTATACGGGGAAAGAAATGACTACACATTTTTGTAATGGCATTCGAATTTCTGCAATTATTCTTGGCATCGCGGTTTCAGGACAAGCAACCGCTGTTGAACAACCAGAAACATTAAATCTCGGTATCCTGGGTGGTCAGAATTCCACTCAACAAATCGGTGATAATCAATGTGTTAAATCATTCCTGGATAAAGAGCTAAATATTGAAACTAAACTCAGAAATGCTTCCGACTATACGGCAATCACACAGGGCCTGCTGGGGGGAAAGGTGGACGTGGTATTGAACATGTCACCGGCCGCCTACGCGTCGGTATATATCAAAAATCCGAATGCCGTTGATGTCATTGGAATGACTGCAGATGATGCAACCGGTGCACACGGTTACCATTCGGTGGTCGTGGTGAAAGCCGACAGCCCTTACCAGACATTAGATGAACTGAAAGGCAAATCCTTTGCTTTTGCCGATCCCGACTCCACTTCAGGATACCTAATCCCTGACTACTCCTTCAGACAAAAGCTAGGAGGAAATGTGGATAACCAGTATAACCATTTCTTTTCCAGTATTACGTTCTCTGGTGGGCATGAGCAGGATATTCTTGGCGTTCTGAACGGACAGTTTGCCGGAGCAGTGACCTACAGTTCGATGTCAGGGGATTACAACACCGGTTATAGTGCCAGCGCCTTCCGCTCATTGATCCGTGCAGGACACACGGATGTGATGAAACAGATTCGTATTATCTGGCAATCCCCGCTGATTCCGAGTGGACCAATCCTCATCAGTAATACTCTTCCTACAGAGTTTAAAGAAAATGTAATCCGTGCCATCAAAAAACTGGATACGGACGATCATGCCTGTTTTGTAAAAGCTGTCGGGGGACCATTACATATTCGTGAAGGGAGCGTCGCTGATTTCCAGCACATCATCGATATGAAACGTGAAATATTGAGTGCGCATTAATACAGCTTTCGATCCTCCCGGCAGTAAAGTCGGGAGATTTCAGCCCCGGAAAACAACGATCAATGAGTAGCCTCCATAACGAGTTTGAACGCTATTACCAACAGATTCGCAAACGTCAAAGGCGGGACACACTAGGCGTATCCGCTCTCCTTCTGTTGCTCTATTTTTCTGCCGGACATATTGCCGAGTTCAGCCTTGCCAGCATATGGCATGCGTTACCTGATTTCTTCAGCTATCTGCGTGATATCTTGCCTGTACTTCATCTGTCCGACCTGTTTGCAGGTTCTGATATTAGAGGGTCATTGTCATGGTGGGGTTATCGTCTGCCTATTCAGTTACCGCTCATTCTTGAAACACTACAGATGGCAATGGCTTCAACGATTATTGCAGTTTTTCTCGCCATTCCACTTTCGTTCCTTACTGCTAACAATGGAGGAACCGCGTTAACGATACGCTTAACCTTCCGTACGCTGGTGGCTTTCTTTCGAACCATGCCTGACCTTGCATGGGCAATGATTTTCGTAATGGCATTTGGTATTGGTCCGTTTTCGGGATTTCTGGCCCTGTTGTTACACAGCACCGGAAGTTTAACTAAACTCTTTTACGACACTATAGAAAGCACTCATGATAAACCAGTCCTAGGGCTCAAGGCATGTGGCGCATCGCCCTTCCAGCAGATACGCTTTGCCTTGTGGCCACAGGTAAAACCCCTGTTTATCTCATTTAGCCTCATGTGCCTTGAAATCAATTTTCGATCATCAACCATTCTTGGGCTTGTGGGGGCTGGCGGGATAGGCCAGGAACTCATGACTAATATCAAGCTCGACCGTTACGATCAGGTCAGCATGACGCTGCTGCTCATCATCGTTGTCGTCACTCTTCTGGATAGCTTTTCCGGATTACTGCGAAAAAAGGTACTGCACGGACACAAAGTACCGCGCACATTTAACCCATTAAAATCCAGTTATCTCCAATACAACAAAAAATTTCTGCGCAATTTTAGTAGACACTCACTATTTCATACCGGGCTAGGGATTTTGGCTTGCGTGTCGTACTACCTTTGGTTTTTTTCACAACATGGTATCAGTTTAGAGCAGCTCAGCAGTGGTATTCGCCAAATAGGCTTTTATTTGCATCGGATGTTTACCTGGCATAATTTTACTGACTGGCCACTGCGTTATTATCTGACACAAATACTGATTACTCTGGCGATTGTTTTCACCGGGACGATCACCGCTACAGCAATCGCTCTTCCACTTTCCTTTTTGGCTGCACGCAATATTATGCAAGGCAAGTTAGCAGGCATTGCTGCCCTGCTGATGCGCCGCCTGTTTGATATTTTGCGCGGGGTAGATATGGCCATATGGGGGCTCATTTTTGTTCGTGCTGTTGGTCTTGGTCCACTAGCAGGAGCATTGGCGATTCTCATGCAAGACATAGGACTTCTGGGACGGTTATATGCTGAAAGTCATGAAGCTGTAGATGGTTCCCCTACAAAAGGACTAACATCGGTTGCAGCCAGCCCTCTGCAAAAACACCGCTTTGGTATTTTTACGCAATCTTTCCCGGCTTTCATCGCTCTAAGCCTTTACCAAATCGAATCCAACACCCGGTCAGCTGCAGTATTAGGTTTTGTGGGTGCAGGAGGCATCGGGCTCGTCTATGCAGAAAACATGCGTTTGTGGAATTGGGACGTGGTGATGTTCATCACACTGGCAATGGTTATTGTCGTGATGACCATTGACGCGATCTCAGCATGGCTACGTTACCGTTACATTGACGGAAATGTAGTCCCCCAGTTTACTCTCCCTGAACGTCGGTATTCGGGTGCTGAGAGCTCTTAATTTTGAATCATCGCAATGACCTTTGTCGCCAGGAGCGTTCTTTCTTAACGGCTGCAATCGCCTTAATAACAGCATAACCCAGCGTTCTGTTGACGTAATGTTTAGTGTTGCGTTTGTAGCGTCACTATTTGTACCTCCTTAACATACTTTATGTCTTCCCGCTGTTTCCCACCTTAACAGCGGGATTTTTTTAGCTAAGGGGAGCCTGTCGGCCCTCCTTGTCCCCTGTTAGTAAGGAGACATGATGATTGATTTAATGAAAGCCCTTGGACTTTGACTTATTGTCCTTCTCCCTCTGGCAAATCCACTGACCACAGTTGCAATGTTTCTTGCACTCACTGGTGGGATGAGTGTAGCCATGAGAAACCGCATTGCATTTCTGGCCTCAATGAACGTATTTATTATCATGATGACGACGTGTTACGCGGGACAGTTGGTAATGAACACGTTCGGGATTTCTATTCCTGGACTGCGTATTGACGGGGGATTGATTGTCGCTTTCATTGGCTTTCGTATGCTATTCGCGCAGCCCACCAGACCAGTTTCTCCCGGTTCTGACGCTGAAACTACCGATATTGGAATAGCTTTTGTTCCGCTAGCGATGCCCTCAACAGCAGGTCCCGGTACTATTGCCATGATTATCAGCTCAGCTTCTACATCTGCGGCTCGGCATGGTGTGGAATATGCCCCCTAGATAATTCTTGTAGCGCCACCACTCATTTTCCTGCTGGTGGGCCTGATTCTCTGGTTGAGTCTTCGAAGCTCTGGAACCATTATGCGACTTGTCGGGACTGGTGGTATTGATGCTGTTTCAAGGCTGATGGGTTTTCTTCTGGTCCGTACCGACGTGCAATTCATTATTAACGGAACGCTTGAGCTCGTTTCACTCGGTAAGGGATAACAAACTTTACTACTTCATTCTTTTGGTGGCAGAAAATAACCAGCTACTGGCGACCAGTCCCAAGGACCTCGCCAGATGATTGCCATGCACATAAACTCCGCTTTCTGCCTGACCGCCTACGATTTACAGCGCCTGTTCGCTGCAGGCGATAATCAGCGGCGCGACTGAGATAATGGTGTACTGTTTCGCCACTGGAAGATCATCGGCACGTGAAAATAGCAGCTATTTTTTTGCCTCCATCGACGGACGTGAAAAATAAAAAAAAACACTCATGATTAACTTCCTGTAACTAAGGTTAATCGTAATAACTCTTTATCATCCGCTGGAATATTTGAATGAATACCAAATCAAATCAATCCCACAAACACAATGCATGTAAACTAACATGTTTAGACTGGGATAACAGCGACTATCATTTCTTCATATATTTCAATAACTAAAACCTATAAACCCCAGAGTTGATAATCAACAAGGTCCATGTCAATTGAAAGTTTTATATGTTTTATTATAGCGTCACAAATTGGACCAAAACCACCGGCATGTTCATAAGCTGTATAACACATCGTTTCGTTCTCTTTGTTTAGGATAACGTTTATCGCCCTCCCTTTAATATACATACAAACATCTATATTAAAGCAAGATTTCAATGCATAACTCCGTGTACAAAGAGCAGTAATCAGTACAAAGTGAACTATATTCCCTTGAGACATAGGTATATCAGAAATGGAGCAAATTAAACCATCTCTCTCACTACTTTCGGTTCCTATTTCAACAACATTAAATTTTTTGTTATTCGCAGAATATTTTATATTGCTGAGTAGACCTAAAGCTGAAATATATTCACTTTTTAGTTGAGAGATCGCCTTATGCATACGTTCAAGCATGTTACAAGGGGCTTCCGCAACGTTTAAGCACTCCTCTGCCTTGCCAATTAATTTATATCTCATAGTTACTCCTTATTAAGGATAGAATTGCTAATTATTGTTTTTATCAAAATACGAAGGCAGACAAAAACCAACCCCAAATTAACAGATTAGCCATTGGTCTCTTTGACTATGAAATTTGATATTTAATAGCATTGTTGTGCCTGGTGCCTCCAGGTGAGTCTTTGGTCAGCAGCCTGACTCGCATCTATTTCGATTCCCTACGACCACAGGAGTAGTTTGCTGGTTCTACCCCTCCGCACAGGGGGATTCATCACAACAGGAAAGGACACTGATAACCCAACCGACACATTAGAGTGAACCCTCAGAAGCAGTATACTTTCCTGTTATTAAGTTAAAATTCCTACCCGAACTGATGAAGATAATTGTGGAAACGATAAATAAGTACCACAACAGTGTATTAACAATTCGTTACCAGATAAGTGAAAAGAATGACAGTGTCATACACGCCGGATTCAAGAATACATAGGGATAAATCGACATTCTGTTGACACAGTAAAAAAACGTTAACAGTATCGTTAAAGTCTGGTTTCCTGCCGGTTTTCCAGACGCGGCGGTGCTTTCAATTACTTCTGAAGCACAACACCAGGTAGTTAATCCCCTGAAAGCACCGCCACCTACAAATTTGATGATAAAAAAGAAGGCAGAATAAAACCATCTGCCTGATAAGTTAAATCGATGCGGTCTTAGGAGTTACCTAACTTCTTCGATCTCACCCGGTTTCCACGTTTTATCAAACCAGGGCTCGAGAGGCCCATATAGACGAATGATTGTAAACCAGCCTTTTCCAGGAACTGTCTGCATCCAGTTGGCTTCCTTACCCTTAGGTGGTTTAGGGCCGAAGAATAAGTCTACGGATCCATCTTGATTTGCAATCAACTTGTCTCGTTTGTTATTTTTACTCGGGAAAGGCTGAGAGGTCTGCAGTTCAGAACGGGTCTGAGGGTCATAAATAACCACTGACCAGAAGTCATTTGCCGGCACATTGCCAGGAATATTGAGCCTGTAGTTCTTAGAACCATTAAGTGGAGCCCCCATCTTATCTGCGCTGGCAATGGCATACTGCGAACCACTGCCCACCGATTTCGCCGCCATTGATGGTGTATTAACAGTTGCGACGTAGAAGAAGCTGGTTCGGGCATCGAGATCGCGGCCAGCGAGCCCATCCCCACCAAGCCAGAGATAGTCATCACCAATGAAACTGGTTCGCCATTGACTGTTAGGATAAAGAACAGAGCGAGGATCTCGATTATGAAAACTAATAGCTCTGGCCGTTGCGTTACCTGTCGCAACAGCATCTGTCAAAATTGCTTTCATCCGTTTATCAGGATCAAACTTTTTACCTTTGCTAATACCAATTGAGGCAGCGAGACCACGGATTTCAGGATCAATAAAATCGACAGGCTCTTTCTGTATGACGTTATTGAGTTCATTATAAAACTCAAAATTGTTTGCATGGACAGTATTAAATCCCCTCTTAGAAGAATTGATAAATTCCATTTTAGGTGGATTATCAGCTTTGCTGAGCGGATAAACTTTAAAACCATCGCGAAACATCTTTGATGCGGCATCTGGCTTACCGTCAACCAGAAATCCACGTAAAACAACAATGTTTACATATGAGGGTGAGCGCGTAATATAATATTCACCGCCATTCCTGACATCCTTAGGTAGATTCCCCATATAATCAGATGGAACAATTAAATATTTTCCTCCCCTTCCCCGATCTGGCCCAGGGACGCCCATATCAACAACGAATCTGAAAAATGCGTCATTCACCGTTCCCGGACCACTGCCAGGCGGTACCTCAACGACCGTTGGGCCATCAGTTTCGAGGTCAAGCATTGAGAAAGCGTAAACGGTATCAGTATTCGCCGTCAGTAAAAGAGGGTTTGAATCTGCAAGTTGATCATAAATTGTTGCCTGGTTACTTTTGGTTGCACCCAGTGCAATATTTCCACGGCGAATTGCTTCAATACTTGCGGCAGGCATAAGGCTCAAGAAAACCTCGACTCCGCGAACGAAGTCAAGGTTATCAAAAGCCAGTTTTGCCGTTTCTTTTGTTGGGACACCATCAATAAAATTAAGTGTGCCAATACGGGTATGGATCTTATCCGGAGTTAGAATATCTTCCGGAATAAACGTATTAAAGCCATGAGTCGGAACCGTTGCATAGGGAGTCTTTTGTGCGTAGCTACATTGAATGTATACCACACTAATAAATGTCATAATAGCCAAACTTATTTTACGCCTATTCGTCATAAACCCTCCACTTTAATATTATAAAATGCATTCACATAAAATTATGATACAACCGTATAATCCAGAACAATGATGTTCTGAAGTAGAGGTTTGAAGATCTCCTTCAATTCCTCATGAACTGAATGTGGTAAATATTTTTGTCGGACAGTTTCATCCGCAAATGTCATAAAAACACAATGTGTATAGCCTGCATTTTTCATCTCTGGGCTATCATTCTCTCCCCACTCAACATCTAAAACACCTTCAATTTTATTTCTAACACCTAAAAATAAAATACGAACAATATCAACATCAAGACTCAAAACATCAGGTTTAAACTGTATAAACAGTACGTGTCTAATCATTAACACCTCTTCTAAAATAAGGACACATGTTCTGAAATAGAAAATAATTCATTAATAGATCAAGGTAACAATAACAGTATCCTGATAATGCCCCGGAGCCAGACCATTCTGGGGTAATACCCGCCCATATATAGAGATCATGAACGGGTTAGCAATGCCCGCTCCAACACCACTCAGCGTATCTATATTACTTTTATTACCCCAGGTTTGTGCTCGTGCCGCATCGCGATAAATTTGATACTGAACTAAATCGCCCTGGTCATTGCTCATTCTCCGTGATCCACCCGCCGAATATAATCCTTCGTTCAAAGCCAGTTGCCAGGTTGTACCCACAGGACATTGCAATGTCAGACTAGAGCGTTGATCGAGTGGGCCAGTAATATCATACTCATGAGTACCAAAATCGATATCCGAGACCGAACGGATCATACATGTGTCTTCAGCACTTGCGACAACATTGAGGTAGTAACTCACCTCACTTTATATCTAAAAAGAGTTAAGTTGTGTGTTCACACATTTTATTTATTTCAATGTAATACTGATTTATTTCCCATATGAATATCTGAAAAAAAACATAAATCAAAATCTCAACGGTTTTTACAAAAAGCAAGCACAATAAAATAATCAACGCACTAAAAAATCACTTCGCACGAATCTTTATCCTGCCAGACTCTCGAAAAGCGTGCTGCGTTGCCAGCAGTGTAATGAACTGTGTGCCTGATATTTCGATGACCAAGATAATCCTGTATCAGGCGTGTATCCATACCTTGCTCTGCCAGTTCATACCCACATGCATGCCGCAGCATATGAGGATGTACGTCGAAAGGGAGACCAGCCATTCGTCCATACTCCTTGCAGATCATATAAAAACGCTGACGTGAGATACGCCCACCTTTACGTGAAACAAATAGCCACTGATTATCATTATCAATTACGAGTTGATTCCGTATATTTAGCCACACATCCAGTGCCTTCCTGGCTTGAACATGTAAAGGGTGTACAGTACTAAATCCATTTTTTAATCGACTAATAGATAATCGCCCCCCTGACAAGTCAAGGTCTGAAAGTTTTAATCCTGTTAACTCACTCGTTCTGAATCCATGTAAATAGCAGAGAAGCAACATACAGTAATCTCTTAATCCATTCTTACTACCAAATGTGGCCCTAGCTAAAACAGATACTTCCTGACGCGTGAGATATAATCTTTGCTTCATGGAAAACTCCGGCATCATGTAGTCTGATAAAATAAGCATGTTCAGGAAAAAACTGTTGTTAACACATTCCCGGCATCCTCTGAATCAAAAGAATCCATCCTAAAATATTCAACCCGCGTTCAGTCACCTTCATAAGGGCAACTGTCACAGGTGACGGTTAAGCTCCCTCTCCCAAATTTCATTAATAAAAATGATTACTTACGGGCCGTCCTTGTAATGTTCGTATAAACCTCGTCATCAGTAGGTGTTGGTCACTTTCTTAACAACAAACACTACCCTGTATGCGGCTGTGTATTTTTTCCTCCATCCTGCCTGTGAGACTTTTTGGCTGACACACTTTTAATACATAATTTTCTGATGCAAGATTGTGTCAAATCGGACAATTGAGGAAGAAAAGTGGAAATGACTCGAGAAAGGGCTGAGTATCTGATCTGCCAAAGAGGGTGGTTATCGCTCATGCCTGAAGATTTCAGAACAAGGCTGCTAAAGCATGCTTTACTTCTGAAATTTGAACCTGGGCAATTTATCTTCCGTACCGGAGCCCCTGCCGGAGGAATCTTTGGCCTTGTCGACGGAACAGTTGTTATCAATACGGCCCCGCTTGATTCCGTGCCTCGCCTCATCCACATTGCTGTACCAGGTGGATGGACAGGAGAAGATAGTTTTCTAACGGGCGATACTCGAAGAATTGAAGTTGTCGCACAAAGTGAAACCTGGATTTTGCACGTACCGATTAAAGCGATGGAACAAATGGTTTCAGCTTATCCAAATGACATTCGCGCTTTTGGCGTGATTTCTATACAGCAGGCTGATTCAGCTTTAAGAATTGTGCATGACTTACAGAAGAGGAATATCAGCTCAAGAATCGCCTCAGCGTTACATCGTATGTCGTGGTCCACAGATAGTCCGGTAACGGTTTCCCAGGATAATCTCAGCATCATCACCAACACTTCTCGTAAGCAGGTCAACAACGTCATTCAGCGGTTTGTAGAAGAGGGATGGGTTGAAACCAGTTATCGGTCAATCACCGTTAAAGATCCTTCTGCATTGCTTCAGCATGCAGAAAAGGACATAAGTAACTAGCTGAACGATATTCCCATTATGCATTCCATTGATTTATGTATTGAGCCGATCACGCACACTGCAGAACCAGGAAATGGACAGCCTGGTTAAATAGGGTCAAATCTATTACGGCTCAAATAGCAATCGAGTTGTATTATCTTCAATAGATCCCGAGCGCTTCCCGTCAGCATCGAAAAAACGATCCTTGCGACATACTTTCGCCTTCGTGTCACAAAAAATCCTATTTGCAAAAGTAAATGCTGAATGATAGAAGTCGCCCATTGCACTCAGTTGTTCTCCACGCACTTGGCCCAAAAATTGTGTTGTTAAAGCATCTGAAACTCCCTTTGCATCAGCGCAAAAAAACACATCGCACACAACCCCTTGCGCAGGGGAAGCCAGCCTATGTAGTGTAGATGCTCCCGTCGATACCACGGTTGCACTCAGTATCAAAAAAACCAACCGTAAAATAGTGATAATTGGCATAACTCGCCCTCTATGGATTAGTTTCACTCAGTTCAAATACTGTTGGCGACACCGCATCCTTCTTGGCTATGAACGCTATGATTCACTGGTCAGGTTAAACAGTGTTCTAACCATATGTGGTTTGTAATCGATTTTTTCAAACGGTTCATATTGACAGAAAGGAAAACCGTTACGAGATTAAGAAGTACTTAAACCAAAATAACGAACCACTTAACTTTGTGTCGCCCGCTCTCCCGTAGTGGGCTTTTTTTTGCTTGCTAATAATCCCTTTGATACTCACTGAATGTCGGCATAATCGAGTTGATTTAAGCCAAAACACCTCAGGATCCTTCGATTAATCCGCCTGCCATAAGTTTTATAAAATTGTCCTCCGTTTTCCATATCTTCCTGAAGTAACGATAATATTTCGTGCTAAATTACTCAGTTGAATTTCTTCATCACTAGTGTCAACACTACTGTGCCAGGTATCAATAAAGACAAGTACGGCGCGAAGGATTACGAACCTATGTTGCGAAAAAACGCGGAAGCGATAGTAATTCAAAGGGGCTGGTTGAGCCGGACATCTGAAGCGTTCAAGGTCCGTCTTCTGGAAAATGCAGAGCTACTGAAGTTCGACACTGGGCATGTCATCTTCGCGAAGGGTGACAAGGCTGGTGGGATTTATGGGCTTGTATCAGGGACTCTGGGGATCATGGCTGCACCACCTTATTCAACGCCCCGTTTGATCGATATTGCAGTTTCAGGCGACTGGATTGGTGAAGACAGTTTTATTTCGGGCAAACCAAGAAGGATTGAGCTGGTTGCACAAAATGAAACCTGGCTACTGCATGTACCGCTTGAAAAAATGGAGCAAATGGCTGAACTAGATCCTGACAATATGCGCGCTTTTGGCGTGATGTCTATTCTGGGGGCCGACTCGATGCTCAGGCTTGTACATGACTTACAGAAGAAAAGCGCAAGCGCCAGAATCGCCTCTGCCCTTCATCGTATTTGCTGGGCAACGCATATTCCAGTGGCCGTTTCACAAGAAAGCCTGAGCGTTATCACTACCACATCGCGAAAACAAGTTAATGCTATTATCAAGCGTTTCGTTGAAGAGGGCTGGGTTGAGACTGGTTACCGCTCAATCACGGTTTTAAATCCAGAAGCGTTAAAACATCATGCAGATGAGGATATGGCTGACTGATTAGTGTAATGATAACCACGCTGATAATGTATTTTCTTGGCTATACTACCCAAAGCAATCATTAACCAGATAGAGAAATAATGACATTGGTGTCCCTGAAATCACGAGAAAAGGCTGAGAAAATCATCTGCCAGCGAGGCTGGCTATCTCATATGCCAGTTGATTTCAGAATGTTGTTATTACACAACGCAGAGTTTTTACGATTCCGGGCCGGGACCGTAATCTTTTCTCCGGGAGACCCTGCTGGCGGAATCTATGGCCTCGTTAGCGGAGTAGTAACGGTAAAAACAGCACCTTCAGGCCAGACACCACGATTAATACATATTGCAGTCCCTGGTGGCTGGACAGGTGAAGACAGTTTCTTGACTGGAGATCCTCGGCGTATCTCTTTGACGGCCTACACTGACATTCAGGTTATGCACGTCCCGCTCCCCGTAATGGAAGAAATGGTCTGTGCCGATCCAAATACCTTACGGGCTTTCTCCTCTATGTCTCTCATATCGACAGACTCTCTAATCAGAATCGTTCATGACCTGCAATTAAAAGATGTCAGTTCAAGGATCGCCTCTGCTCTGCATCGAATGTCCTGGTCAACAGATACGCCAGTAATGGTATCCCAGGAAAATCTGAGTATCATTACAAATACCTCTCGTAAACAGGTCAATATCGCAGTTAAACGCTTTGAGGAAAACGGTTGGATTGAGGCTAGCTACCGTGCAATTACAGTTATCAATCCTGATGCTTTACTACAATTTGCAGAACGCAGGACTTAGTTTCATAATGCGCCACTATTAATTTTTTAAATAATATCAATCGTAATCTGCAACGTCTTGACAAGATAAAATCCTGTTTAAATAATAATCTATAATTATTCCCAACCTATTTCCAAAGCATGTCTTTTTTATTTACTCTATTTTGATTTTTAAGCTCTCAAAAAACTTTTTCCTATCGGAAAAATAATTTAAGTGGAATTTTATGGGCTTGTAAGTGTACGGTGAGAACCATATTGGCGAACTAGGGCTATTCAGTTTACAGTACGATGCGCCACGGCAAACTGAACCATCCTGGTAATCTTGGAGAATATACTCTTTGAGAGTTAGCGAGGATGACAAAAGATTACCGATTTTCCCCTGAAGTTTGTCAACGCGCTATTCGCATGATTCTGGAAAACCAGAATATTTACAACTTACAATGGGCTGCTATCTTCTCCATTGCCCTAAGATCGACTGCGCTCCCGAGACATTGCGTATATGGATCCGTCGGTAGGAGACCATTATTGATGAGAAGTATGCTGCTGACTGCCAGCGAACGCCAGCGTCTTAAAGAACTGGAGAAGGAGGTCCGTAAACTGCGACGCAGCAATGATATTGCTGCGTCAGGCTTCAGCGTATTTTGCCCAGGTGGAGCTAGACCGCCACTGAAAAAATAATGCTGCTTCTGGAAAATCTGCGCGGTGAGCACGGGGTAGGGCCAGTCTGCCACGAGCTGGATATTGCCCCGTAAACGTACTACTGGCACTAGTAACGGCAGAAGCATCCGGAGCGGCGAAGCTGCCGGAATAAGCGCGATGCCGCACTGATACCTGAGATACAGCGTGTATATGAAGCAAGCTACAGCATTTATGGCGTTCGTAAGGTTTGGCGACAGCTAAAACCTCAAGCAATCGGTGTTGCCCGATGCACCATTGAGCGCTTGATGAAAGCCTTGCAGATACTTATGGTGGCACGCGGCTAATTGTCAGAACCACCCGCAGCACCAAAGCCGAAACACCGTAGGAGCGGGTGAATCGTCAGTTCGTGGCCGAACGGCACTATAGCCCTTTGGTGGCCAATTTTACCTACGTCAGCACCTGGGAGGGGTTCGTATATGTGGAGTTCGTCATCAATGTGTTTGCCGGAGTCATCGTGAGCTGGCGGGTCTCACCCACGATGGAAACATTATTCGTCTTGGATGCGCTGGAGCAGGCGTTGTGGGCCACATGTACGAGCTTACGTTTCCGTCTTGGGACATGGTTGCGTCCGAGGTCTTGGGTTCGATATGTGGTGTAGTAACAACTAAGCAGAGCCAATTCGTCGGGCACTTCTAGAATTAGGGCGTCTGGCTCGTTATATCCGACCGGAACGGCGGGGCTGCTTATCTCGGGTTTTAGTTCGCAATTTCATGCAGGCGGACAGAGATAAGCCGGACTTGTGATTTGTTTACGCTGTTTGGTCTCAACGGATGGATCGAGGACAGGATGGCGCCCTGTTACCGCTTCGGGCATGATATTTTTTCTTACTTACAGAGGCCATTAGAAACCTGGCATGTTCCGCCGCGCGCGGCGCTAGGTCATGCTTTGTTATCTATAGTAGCTGCCGGCAAGCACATAGAAAGAGTAGGAGCTGTAGTATTTGGTCCCGGTGTCGAGACGAACGTTGAATTTGCCGGAAGAATCGCTCTGATCGACGGCTAGTGTTCCGGTTTTAACCCCATCTACGGACCAGTTTCCTTTTGTTCCGTCTGCACTATCGACGGCCACAGACGCACCGGGTCGTTCGTTGATGCTCGCCGACGTACTAAACGTCCCCTCCCCACTCGGGCTTACACCTAGCACGTACCCATAAGCGGGCATGTCGCAAGTCACGGTGACGGTGCCTAATAATTTTGGCCCTCCCCCGGGTTCGGAGTATGGAAAGTTAACCTCCGTAGCAAGGCCGTTTACTATTGAACAGGCGGCGGGAGAGGTTACGATAATAGGTATTGTGACTGTTTCCGCGGGGCCGGTCATGCAGAGCCCTAAGCTAGGCCCGATGAGGCCCAACAGGCAGAATATTTTAGGTAGATTTAGTAGATCCATGCCGTGTCCAATTTGATGTTGTAGTTACCAGGTGTGATGGTGTAGTACGGATCTCTGGCCTCGATCGCAAATTTTTTGGCCCCAGCGTCGATCCCGGTGGTGTACCCGTTTTCTTCTACGCAGGAGTCAGTGCATACGACGTACAGTTGCCAATTCGGTTGAAGGCCACATTCTATCGAGGAGCACACGTCGTTTATTTTTATGCCCTGCCGACCCTTCCCTGTGGTCGTAACGTAAAAAAGAACGGTGTTGCCAACCGCACCCATCGCCACCGGGTGGTTACCCGTTATCGACAGGGTGGGTACGTCGGTAGTATCGCTTACGAACACGGCAGCATTGGCCGTGCCAGAGGAGCCGTATTGGCGGGCCGGTGCCATGGGCGAGCAGGCGGCCCATGCGGCGGCCATCGCGAGTATCATAGTAACCCTCACCCGTTTAGACCGTTTGTAATTTTTAGTCATAGTATCCCCCGAAGAGTACGACGTAGTTCCATGTACCGGTTAGGACAGGTTGGTACATACTGCCGTGGAGGTAGATGTGAGTGTTCATGTCCCCGTCTTTTTGGTATACGTTCGTTGTGTTCGGGGGGAAGTACTGCCAGTCGGCATGCGTGGAGGACGTAGCCAGCTTCTTTTGCGCGTCGGAGTCGTCGTCGCCTATATACATTTTCCACCCCATACAGCAGCCGCCTTTGGATTTTACCATATGCATTATGTCTGTGGGCATCTCGCACGTTGGGGAGGAGTCAGAGTAGGTATAACTGCAATGGGTCCCGTTACCTGTTGTGAGGGTGGCCCATGTCCCTACGGAGCCGGGGCACGAGATCTTAAGGTCGGCGACCAGGTTGTCTATTTTTTGAAGTGTCGTCGGTAGCGCGTAGCTGACGATCGTAGCCGTGCACGTAGCCACCGCTCCAACTTGGATTCGTCCGGTAACGGTGGTTTCAGACCCGTACTGTCGCGCCTGTGTGTTGGTAGGTAGTGCGACGACGAGGTAAAGTAGTATGGTGTGTAGGTATCGCATCGATGTCCATGAGTGGTGTAGGTGGCTGGGCGGACGGTTCGCCCGTAGACACAGAATACCTGTGCATTTTATGCCACGTTTTGTTTTCTCGTATTGTAATAGCAGGCAGAAGTGAGCCGCTCGGAGCTAGCCCCGCATTCCTCAATAAACCATCTGCCCACTGCAACCATCTCTTGCGGTAGTCCTGCACTCTGGCCAAGGCGGCATCAATACCCTCTTCCCGGCGCAAAGCCTGCTCATAAAGCCGCTGACATCGCTCATGATGGTGCTCTCTCGCACGTGTTGATATTCCGGTGGCCCCGTGGTCATTAAATTCCACACCCAGCCAGTCAAAGCCGCGACTGACCCGGCCAGTAAAGGTGTTATCCGGATGACACCGGAAGGCATGCATTTCAAAATACGTATTGAGCTGACGTACACACGAACGCAGTCGCCAGCGTGTCTTTGCCAGTAACAGAAAGTCATCCATATATCGTGCATAACAAATATCCTCAACCACATTAAACCTACAATCCACGTGGTACGGTAATGAAGCGCCAAATAAGGATCTCAGTGCACACCCTTGGGGTATCCCCGTCTGAGGGATAATGATTTCTCCTGCATCCTCACCGCTGTACCAGAGATATTGCCGGATGAGTCTGATCAACCTGGTGTCAATAACATGCCGAGTGACCTGTCTCCAGAGTTCCATTTTGACTATGTGTCGGTAATTAGACTGGCCCCATGAATCTCCAGACAGTTACATCGGGCGTGCAATAACCATGCTCTGGCCTGCTCCCAATACCCATCAGTAAGGCATAACTGCAAGTTAGCTTCCCTGGCTTGTTCAGAATGGGCTTCAGTTACCATCTACATCATGAATACGCAGGACCGCATTCCTTATTTATCTCTCCGGAATGACACAGTCGGAATGTATTTATATTCAGACAGCAGATTAACGTGGTCAGGTATAAATCTGCACATCAATCATTGCAGTATAAATCCCCTCCGCAGCTGACTGACCGCTGTCGGCCCACAGACTCACCGTATGCCGCTCTTGCGCCTCGCCAGAAAGCTGGCACAGTCCGGGAGGGATACCGCACTTCAGCGGACTGCCCTCACTGCCCCCGGCAAGAGTGACGCTCAGCTGCTGCCCATCCGCATCGTCGTCATCCGTGAACATATAGCCTTGCCCGGGCCCGCTCCCCTGGTTCGCAGATGACAGCCTGACGGCAACATCCCCCCCGGGAACCGGTGCGCCCCCCACATCCACATCAATCGTTAATTCACCCAGCTTCAGACGCGTTGTTAAGGTGGCGGTGGTGAAGGTTTCCTTTTCGGGGAGCCAGTGCAGCTCCAGCTTGCTGATTCTGGTCGTCGTCAGCGTTAACGGTGTTTCCTTTACCGCATAAATAGCGGCTCCGGCGTGCTCACATCCCAGACAGGACACCAGAAGCGCGATGACCCCCGGGCCGTGCCTGAGCGTTTTCAACAGTGCCACCATACTTCCCCTCCCACCGCCACCGGCTTAGCGGTTAGTTAGAGTACACAGCGGCCTGAATCCCAGCCGTGTATTTGCCTGCCGACAGGCCCTTGCCGATATCCTGTTCCGGGTAGAACTGCACGGTCACATCCGAGGCCGTGCCCTCTCCCTCAACCATATACCAGTTATCGGAGCCAACGGTTGACTCAGGGAGCAGGGTATTCCCCTGAGAATCCTTTAGCCTCACAGCGATGGTGCTCAGATCGGTTTCATTTACAAAATCGGTTACATCTCCCCTGCCTTTGTCATTGTATGGCGTTAACCAGTGGAAACGAATGCCTGCCCCATCACTGCCTGCCTTGCTTGCCGTCACGGCACCCAGCACCGTAGAGGCCAGAAGCGGGGTGTCCTTGTTGAAAGAGAAGTGCGTCTCCCGGGAGAACTGTACCGTATCCGGTGCCGTGAATGTCACGTTGACCGGGGCGCTGTTGCCATCCTGCCAGGTATCGGAAGCAGCAGCAGCAGAGCCCGCCGCCATCAGTAAACCCACTGCAATCATTAGCTTTTTCATTTCATCATCCTTACTGGGTATAAGCCGCGGCCTGAAGTACGCCACTGTACGTGCCAGGAACGGGTGTCTGGCCCGCGCCATCCACAACCACATACAGCGTCATGTCCTGGATTTCGACGGCTTTGTCAGTGCCGACATAGGAAGGGTCACTTGTTTTTGGAACAGCTTTGGTGCCCGAAGCGTCAGTCGCAAGCATAACCTTCAACTTTTTACTCTTATCCGAGGTGCTCACCAGCGAATATTTTCCTGGTTCTCCTAGGTCAATAACCCCTCCATCGGCTGTGACCACCCACTTAACACCAAGGTCTGTGGCTGTCCCCTTGCTGGTACCCAGAGATGCCACCGCTGTTGCAAGTTTTTTGTTGGCATCCAGTGCTGCCCCAGACAGCAACCCTGCCTCAGGCGTCACCGTAATCTCTGCGACGTTGGGTTCCCTGAGCGTAAACTCAAGGGTATCGTTAGCCGCTTTCCCCAGACTGCCAGCATGAGCCGACGTAACCGCCATCGATAACAGCACGGGCAAGGCCCCGAGCGTCAGTTTTAATTTATTATTCACACACAGACTCCTGTTTAATGTATTTTCACACGTGCTTGTTTTTCTTTTTAAATAAGCCCTGACCGAATGTAAAATGTCATGAACTGTTTATTATATTTTAAATTACCGTCCTCCTTTTACTTCACTCACCATATACCTCAGGCGCAAAAAAAAAAAAAAAAAAAATACGAAGATACGGTTTATTCATCACTCTAATGGCGATATAAACCCGCACCGGAATTAAAATCGCTTATCGCAAGACGGGGAATTAATTTCAGTGATAAATAAAATATTCACACCAGCAACAAACATTCATTCGTGCAGACATGAATTAACCGGTAATGACCACGCCGGGCATAAATATGTCAGCCTATTAACAGGTGTCATTCCTTTACTCCACCCAGACCGCGCTGGCCAGGGAATAGGTAAAGTTACCTGCAGTCGTTACGGTTCCTGAGGGAGTTAACGTGAACTGAGCGGCATCAGCTTTTGCCGCCGCGACGACCATCTTGTCAATATTCTTTGTTGACGAATAGTTATCGGCTGTACTCAGCGATGTCGCCGTACCGCCCCCCAGAATGAGGGTTAATGTACCCACAGCACCTGCTTCCGGAGTCCCGTCTGCCTTCTCGGCATAGTGATCAGTAGAGCTCTTCGCAATCGCAAGGGCCACTTTCCCGGAGCCCACGCCCGCACAGGTGACCGTAACCGTCCCGGCACTGGTGTCCAGTACCTTACCTGCAGCATCGAGATGCACATCTGTCGGAGTGAGTTTATTACTACACGTCATCGCCTTTATCGCCTTTATCGTGAGCGTATCCACCTTGGCATCATAGATAGCCCCAGCTGCCAGCGCGGGCACCGACGACAGGAAGCCGGCACCGGCAATCAGGTACGCGAGTAACGCCCCTGTTTTCCTTTGGTTCTTCGCTATTACTCTCGTGTTCATAGTCTTATCCTTTGAAGGTCATTGTTGTTGCGCAGGCTGACACTCAGGGCAGTAACGCCACACCATGTAACTGCACCGGGTACTCATCGGGTATCGCATTCTGCTCACCGTCGCTGTAGAGGGTGAACTTCACCACGTCATCTCCAGTCAACAGTAGAATGCCCTTGCCGTTTTCCTGGTCTTGCTGCCAGCCGGAGCCGCCCAGCCTGATACGGATTTTATTGTGGCTGCCGTTTTTGCCTTCCAGCTCATAGCGGTGCGGCTGGTCGGTGCTTTTCACCCCATCGCTCCAGACCTGAAACCCCGTATGGCTGCTGTGGAACACCATATAACCCTCACCCAAAATGGCATCTTTAATGAGGACGCCGCTTATCTGAGGCCGCATCTTGAGCACCATCTGCGGCCCGTCCGCCGCCCACCCGATAGCGCTGCCTGCAAGCCAAAGACACAGAAGTGCCGTGAGCCAGACGCGGCACGCCTTCATTCCCCGCCGCAGGCGTTGTCCAGGGCATCGTTTCCCGTCAGTCATTCACACTCACCTTTCATGACATAGATACCCGCCGGCCCCTTCTCTGCAGGCAGGGTGTAGCTCGCCTCACACTGCTGTTTGCCGCCCCACTTCACGAGGAGCGTGCCTTTATCCGGCAACCCGGTCAGGTAAACCTGGCCGTCATCCCCCATGATACCGGCGGTCACGTCGTTGATCTGGACCACAGCACCGAGCGGGATAACACTGCCGTCCTTGCGGCTAAGCGTCATCAACCCGCGGGCACCCACCCGGGTGCGGAAGCGGGCCGGAATAACCGCCCCCTGCGTCGGGATAACTTTGACACTGGTCTGCTCGATGTCCGCATCCCCGGCCAAGGAGGTCGGGTCCAGATTCAGGGTATTTTCCTGATAGGCAGACAGCCCGGACATCAGGGTGTAACCTCGAAAATCCGTCTTCACGCCGGGCCAGTTGCTGACCTCCACACCCGATGCTCCCGGCGCTTCAATCACGCCAACCGTGTCGCTAAGGGGCTGCCCGAAGGTGACCCCGTGCGCATACGCCACCATCCCGCCGGAAACACTCCCGGTCACCTGCTTGGTATCCGGGCTGTAGCGGTATCCGCCACCCAGCACCCCATACTGGCCCTGCCAGTTCAGGTTGACCGCGCTGCTGTCGCTGCTGCGGTTCTCTTCTCCCGCCTGATACGATTGCGACAGGTTCCAGTTAAGCTGACGATCGAACCCCTGACCGCTCAGCTGCAGGTCCTGTGTCCCCGGACTTTGCGACGGTGCCGTGTACTGATAGCTGGCGTAGGTATTCCCCCCCAGCCACTGGTCCAGCGGAAAACTCAGCGACAGGTTGGTCAGGTTGTCCATTCCGTTGTCGCCGTTGCCGCCGATATGCTTGCTCCTGGACCAGTTCAACGACGCCGTCACCTGCTTAAAGCCCACGGAATAGCCCAGCGAGAACGTTTCCTCATGTCCCGGACGGTTCCAGTAATCTTCACGACGCCCGCTCATGCTGAGCGAACCCACCTCACCGATGGACTGACTCACCGTCATGGACGTGGTCGACTTGCGGCGATCATCACCGTTATACCCGGACTGCGCATCCGAGAAGGCATCATACCCGTAGCTGTCAAGCACGTCTGACAGGCTGTAGTACCCAGACGAGGCATACTGATAGCTCGCCAGCGTGAAGGTCGTGTTGGTGGTGTCAAACTCCTTCGAGTAACGTACCCGCCACGTCCCCCCTTTTTCTGTCTTCTCCCGGCGCCGGGTTCCCCGCGACTCAATCGCATCCAGGGACAGACTGCCCCAGTCTCCCAAGGACATCCCCAGCCCCACGGCGACGGCGTTAAAATGTTCTGCCCCCTGCAGGCCGCCATAGGCGGTTAGGTTCCAGGGCAGGCCATACATCAGGGTGAACTGCCCCACTGACGCACGGTCCGTACCGGACTGTGCCGGACGGTACTGCCCCATCATGACGTTATAATCCAGGTACCCTTCGCGCAGGGCGATAGCCGGGGTCTGGTACGGCACGGTAAAGACCTGCTGCTGCCCGTCCGATTCCCTCACCGTCACCTCCAGGTCCCCCCCGCTGCCCGGCACGCTTAAATCTGTTAGCGCAAAGGGGCCTGGGGCCACTGAGGCACTGTAGACCGTGTAACCATTTTGTTTCACTTCAACCCGGGCCTGAGTCCGGGCAATACCACGCACCACCGGCGCAAATTCACGTTGGTAATACGGCACCATGCTGTTGTCGGTGCCCACCATCACCCCACGAAAGGGCACGGTGTCGAAAATATCGGAAGGGGTGAAACGCTCCCCCACCGTTAAGCGACTTTTATTCTCGTACAACCCACGCTCCGCGTAGGTCATCAGGGTTTGCCATTTACCGGGTTCGTCGCCCTGCCGCTGCCAGTTTGTCTGGTTACGCAGGCGCCAGGCGCCCAGATTGGCCCCAGGATTGAGCTGCACATAGCTGCTCTGCTCATTCCCGCTGGCAAACGTGGTCTTGCTGGTGTTGGCGTTGTAATTGAGCAATAACGCCGGCACCCCGTCATCCCAGAGTTCCGTAGGTGCAATGCCGCGCAGTTCAGGGCGAAGGGCCACCTGCGGAATGCTCAGCAACAACTGCTGCTCGTTAAAGTTGTACTCTGCCTTTGCCTGTGAAATGGCTTCAAGGTGCACACACGCTCCGGCCTTATCGTCACCCTTTGTGGTACCCTCGCCCGTGGCGGTATCACCACTGCCGTCGCCGCCCTTCCCGAGCAGGTCGGGATAATCATCGGTTTTCACCCCGTAGTGCGATAACTGCTCTGCCGATAGGCAGGGCTGTAGACGGGAGCGTCCCTGTGCGTCTTTCACCGCGCTGAACTTAATATCCCGGGTGTCCACCCGCTCGCCGTTCAGCAGGACATCCACCTGATAGTTACCCGGCATCTGTCCGCCGGCGTTAAACACCGAGACATCTACCGCGCCGCCCAGCACACCCTCGTCAAATGCCCACTCCTTTGCAGACACCCTTTCTAACAGGCACACCAAACCAATTGCCAGAGCAAGACGGGTGTATTTCATCGCCTGCTCCCTGACCCGAAAAACACCAACCACCACCCCTCTTACTGGATTTTCGCCTGGAATGCCTGACTCGCTCCGCCGTAATCGGTGATCACTTTCCACTGGGCGGCCTCACCAGATTTTGCGCCTGGCACGGTCAGCAGGGTTTTGCCAAAGGGAGGAACGTAATCCGAGGTCACTTTTTCAGTGCCCACTTTCACTTCTGTCAGGCTCATGTAATAAGGTGAAGGATTATTCACCTCCAGCTTGCCTCCTTTCTGAGACCAGATGAGCGATGCCCCAGCTTTTTCCGGACCACCGCCGAGCGAAGAGGGGCGAACCAGCAGTTTGATGCAACTGCTGATGCTCATCTGAATATTGAGGGACACGCTCTTATTTTTACTGGCCTCCCCCTGCGCCCACTCATCGTCCGCCTTGGGCGGTACACCAGTCACACACAACCAGCTCAATGATTCACGGTCTTTCGGATATTCCCCGCCGACCCTTACAATGCGCAGGCGACTCTGCTGCCCCCCATCCAGACGAAACACTGGGGGAGTCACCATGAAGTTCGCTGCCGTTTTTTTGTCATCACCCGTCACCTTGGACTGAACCAGAATGGGGTAGTCCTGCGGGTTAGTCACTTCTAGCGAACTGCCAGCAGAATCGGGGTCATAAATCACCCGAGTCGCTCCAAGTTTTACAGAAAACGATTGTGTCGCTGCTTTAACATCCTGTTCTGCCGCCTGCGTGCTTACTGCGACAATACATGCTGCACCTGCCACTATCAGAGTGCTTAATCTTTTACTCACGTCACCTCTCCTGACTTACCCGCATAATTGCGCGCTTTAGTCATATTTTTTATTTAGCAAATACGTTTCTCCAGGTGGTCAATTAGAATCAAACTGACCACTCAAATTAACGGACCGTTCCAGAGATCGTCCTGAGTGCATATTCAGTTCACTTTCGGCCCGCAGACTGCCGACTCATACCCTAAAGTATCATTTCGTTAAGGCCTCACAGTCCGATATTCATTAATTCTTATCGGTCCTTTGCCTCAATTATTGCAGGCACTACCCCCAGAGCTCTCTCAAGAGATAAGGATGGTCCTAACGGTTTTCACTTCGTAAAAGCTCAAAAGTGTAACAATTAATGCCAATGTGAAATAAAAAAACAAAACAACGTAACCTTGCGGTGGCGGCAAACGTAAATTAATAACCAGCACTAAATTGTTAATTGGCTGTAGCGTTAACCCGGAAGGGGAACCTCCGTTAATGAAAAAACCGAAGCTGGAAAGACGTCGCTGAAAAATCACAGCGACGTGGATGTGATTATTTAAGCTTTATAACTAAATCGTCATTCTTGTTTATAGTAATATCAAATTTATTAGCACTCAGGGGGGTTCCATTGAGGCAAAGGATCATATGCGAAGAGAGCCAGTACTTTATCTTAGTTGGGTCGCTTTCGAATTCTTCACCATCAAAGTACCGACAATGCAAATGAATCTCCCCCAAAAAATCCCCCTTCCCTTCTTCAATAAAGTTGAAGCGCCCCTTCGCACGTCTATATTCACCTGGCTCTCCGGGATTTACCGTAACGACTTCGCCAAAGGATGTAATGTCGCATGCAACACCCTGAGGGTCACCTATTGAAACTTTAGGATTTCCTGAATTTATTACAAAATCCAACAAATTTAAACCATTAATCTCAGTGGAATAAATGTTAAGCGCCGCATTACCTTTTACTGTATAAGTTGTTATTTCCTCATTTTCCAGTGAGAAAATATTGAATACTGCCTGCGACTTGCCATCAAGTGAAACATCCCCATTAATCCCTACTTTAGGGGACTCGCTTACATCTCTGCTAATTAACAGCTGTGCGTTTTCACTTAAATTTACTTTTGATGCTGCAGATGAGATGTAGAATTCCTCCTTGACTGAGTCAACTGAGAGTATTCCATTGCTTTTTATTGAAATATCACCCAAAATATCTACAAACTTCGGGCTTTTAATTTTAAAGCAAGATTGAGCAGCATCTTTTACGCCTACATTAACTCCCCGAAGCATTAATAAAGGCGCCTGTAATGGAGATGAGGGGAAATGAGAAAAATCGTATGTGAATGTTCCAGCCTCAACATTAAGCTTCGAATTATCGAACCACCATATTGATTCCTGGGTATGTTTATCCGTGATCTTCATCACAAGTTCGCAACCAGCAGCTCCCATTGTAAATTTTTTCCCTTCAGCTTTGTCAAACGAGCCATCGGTGAGGGTTTGTGAACCAAGGTCCTGAGAATAAATCTGATCTTGCGATGGATCCCAAATGAACGGTGTAGATTGAGTCATATATAACGCCCTTATTTATTAGTTGATAATAGAGTAAAGAGAATAATGCAGAGCATGCTGTCTTTCTTAACACTGCAGGTACTGACACTTCCAGAAGACATCCACATTACATAATGACTAAATAACAGTATAAAATGTAAAACACCCCCTTTCCGATTCATAAAAAAATGTTGGTTAATCCTGAAACACCCCTGATCATCTCAACGACTTTCATTATGTCACCATTATTTTTTGTAACCATAAGTACAATCGTAAAATAAATATCACCCGGGCATGTTAAATGGTTAACCAGAGCAAAGGGATCCAGCCTCCGAAGAGGCTGAAAATGACAAAGGGTCAATATTAAAAATCACTCCAAATCTTCAAGGCATGCAGTGTAGAGCGAATTATCTTTACTCCCGTAATTGACCTGCCCGTTATGAAGATTGATACCCTTGCGATTATTGGGTTCAGCATCCGGTGGATTGCTCGCCCAGTAAGTTTGCGCAACAAAACCCGTGCCGTATTGGGTCATGTCGCCCCACTCACTCCACAGAGCCCCTGCCTCGCCTCGTGGGCTCGCTCTATATTGGATCGTTGCTGAGCCTCCCAACTCAAGAAGAGTGGGAAGACGCTTACTCTGCGCTGCACAATAATCGATGCTGTCCTGCCAGCTGGTTTTTGTGCCTCCGTTATGATCAAACCAGGACTTTAGCGCAAATTTGTAGGTAAAATACGTGTCCGGATCAGCTATCGAGGTTGCCGTAATGGTCACCTGACCCGCATTCCCTTTCGACACAAACGCCACTACACCATCAGTGACTGGTGCCCAGCCCGCACTGGATGTCCAGGTATAATTTGATGGCACATCACCGTCCAGATTAAGGGTAAATTTTGCACCGACAAAACCCGTTTTCGGGAATCCTGCACCTGCCGTATAGGTATATCCATTCGCCTCCACATCCTTGACGGAAGCCTCCAGCGTTACTGTGACCTCCAGTGGGTCTACCACCACACCGTCATACTCCGGTTTCACCGTAAAGGTCCCCGCCTTCGTTCCATGCAGCTGTGCGGTATAGGTTCCCGGCATGCCGCTCTCCACCGCCGCGCCGACTGTCACATCGCTCCCGCTGACCGTGCTGCCTCCCCCATCCAGGACCACAAACGTCAGTTTACCCGTCCCCCCCGTCACAGGGTTATTGTTGACATCTTTTGCCGTAAGGCTCAGCTGCAGATTATCCGAACCGTCCGCCACAATAATGTCATCACCCGGCAGGCCAAACGTCGATGTCGACCCGAATATATCACCCGCGGTCAGCGTCACCGGCTGACTCAGCGTTCCCACCTCTGTACCGTCATAAAGCGGCTTCACCGTATAGCTTCCCGCCTTCGTGCCGTGCAGCTGGGCCGTGTAAACGCCGGGGCTCTCCTCTGTTGCCGTGTCCACCGTCACCCCGGCAGTCACCTCCTGGCTACCGTCCCACACGCTGAAGGTCACCTTAGAAGCCCCCCCCGTCACCGGGTTACTGTTGACATCTTTTGCTGCGAAACTCAGTGCCAGTGGCGCAGTGTCATCAGCCACGATGCTCGTGTCACCCGGCAGTGTAAAGGTCGATGTCGTATCAGAAACCTCACCCGCCGTCAGCGTCACAGACTGGCTCAGTGTCCCCACTGTCGCACCTTCATACAGCGGCTTCACCGTATAGCTTCCCGCCTTCGTGCCGTGCAGCTGTGCGGTGTAAACGCCAGGGCTCTCCTGTGTCAACGCCTCCACTGTCACCGCGGGGCCGGTAACCGGTAGATTACCGCTGTCCTGCACACTAATGCTCATCTTCGATTCCACGCCCGGCACCGGGTTGCCATACCTGTCTTTTGCCGCGAAGCTCAGTTTCAGCGTAGCCGTGTCATTCGCTACAATAGTGTCACCACCAGGCAGGTCAAAGGTCGATTCCGTATCAGAAACCTCACCCGCTGTCAGCGTCACCGGCTTACTCAGCGTCCCCACTGCCGCACCTTCATACAGCGGCTTCACCGTATAGCTCCCCGCCTTCGTGCCATGCAGCTGTGCCGTATAGGTTCCCGGCGTGCTGCTCTCCACCGCCGCATCCACCGTCACCCCGGAAGTCACTTCCTGGCTGCCGTCCCACACGCTGAAGGTCACCTTCGAAGCCCCCCCCGTCACCGGGTTACTGTTGACATCTTTTGCTGCGAAACTCAGTGGCAGTGTGGTTGCATCATCCGCCGCGATGGTCGTGGCACCCGGCAGCATAAAGGTCGATGTCGACCCGGAGACCTCACCCGCCGTCAGCGTCACCTCCTGACTTAGCGCTCCCACCTCCGCACCGTCATACAGCGGCTTCACCGTATAGCTCCCCGCCTTCGTGCCGTGCAGCTGTGCCGTATAGATACCGGGAGCACCATCCACCGCCGCATCCACCGTCACTGCGGAGC